>JABIYQ010000483.1 GCA_018702715.1 Desulfobacula sp.
CCATTGTAGGTCTGCTTTTTATCGGTGTGATCGTTTTTTCCACAGATATGTATCAACAAGAGGTCAATCAGAAACTCAACACCAACCTTGCCCAACAGATTGTTAAGGACAGACTGCTCATGACCCAAGGCCGGGTGAACCATGACGCTTTAAAAGATATTTTTCACATGCTCATGGTGATTAACCCAGGAATAGAGATATATCTGCTGGACCTTGAAGGGAAGATTTTAACTTTTTCCGCTCCAAAAGGGAGCGTAAAACGTGAATATATTGATCTTAAACCCGTTAAAAAATATTTGAGCCAATATTTAACCCAGGATCTGACCGCTCCTATTCAAGGGGATGATCCCAAAAGTCTTCACCGCAAAAAAGTCTTTTCCGCAGCCCCTATTGCCCGGCAGAAAAAACTTGAAGGATATCTCTACGTGATTCTGGGCGGAGAACAATATGACTCTGTTGTTCAAAAACTAAAAGGCAGCTATATTCTTCAATTGAGCGCCTCCATGATATTTGCCGGCCTTTTGTTTGCATTGATCACAGGACTTATGCTCTTCGCCCTTCTGACGGGAAGGCTGAAAAAACTTGCCAATGTCATGGATGCTTTCAAGCGGGGGGATGCGGTTGAATCCTTTTCCTTTCAAAAAAATAATAGATCATCTGATGAGATTGACCGGCTCAGTTCAACTTTTAAGGAGATGGCCTACAGGATTGAAACCCAGATGGAAGAACTAAAGGCCGCGGATAAGATGCGCCGGGAACTGGTTGCCAATGTTTCCCATGATTTGAGAACACCCCTGGCAACCCTGCAGGGGTATATTGAAACCCTTTTAATTAAAGAGAATCAGTATACCCGGCTGGAACGAAGACACTATCTTGAAATCGCTATCCAACATTGTCAAAGACTGAATCATCTGGTCAGCGAACTTCTTGAGCTGGCGAAGCTTGAGTCCGTCCAAATGAAGATTAACCCCGAGTCATTCAATCTGCAGGAGCTTGCCCAGGATGTAACTTTAAAATTTTCATTAAGCGCTAAGAAAAAACAAATTCAACTTGTCACCCGGTTTGAAGACCCGCTTCCATTTGTGACAGCAGATATTGCCTTAATTGAAAGAGCGCTGGAAAATTTGATTGAAAATGCGCTTCATTATACACGGGAAAAGGGTTGCGTCACCATTGAAATTTCCAAGGCCGAAAAGGTTATTGTGGCCATCCGTGATACAGGCCCTGGTATTTCAAAACATGATTTGGAGAATATTTTCAAGCGATTTTACCATGCAGACCGGTCCAAAAAAAGGACAGAAGGGCATTCAGGCTTAGGTCTTGCCATTACGAAAAAAATTATTGAGCTCCACCAACAAAAGATATCCATTGCAACTGAACTTAAAAAAGGGTCTTGCTTTTCTTTTTCCCTGCCAAAGACAGGTTCTTTCTGAAGCTGCAACCTTGCTGCCTTGAATATGAGAGCTTCATGACTTTTGCAACATTAGGGTATATTTGTTTTTGTGATAAACTTGTGATCATTTTATAATGACTCTGTGATATTTCGTATCTATCTTAAGAATTAAGGAAACAACCTTAAACAAGGAGACCTGTCATGAAAACGAAAATGATGATGCTTATGATAATTATTACAGCAGTGTTTATATTTGGATGTCAATCCTTTGCTGAAAAACAAGAGACCGTGGAAAAAGAGATGAAAACAGAGATGACTCCTGATATGAAATCGGAAAAGAACCATATGAAAACAGATATTCAGACATTGGAAATCGCCACGTTTGCCGGCGGGTGTTTCTGGTGCACAGAATCTGATTTTGAGAAAGTCAAAGGGGTTAAGAATGCCGTATCAGGATATGCCGGTGGCGTAAAGATAGATCCTACTTACAGGGAAGTGTCAGGCGGAAGCACGGGTCACACAGAGGCCATACAGGTGTATTATGATCCCAATGTTGTCACCTACAAGGAACTTTTAGAGGTATTCTGGCGGCACATTGACCCCACAGATCCAGGGGGGCAATTCGTGGACAGGGGTACCCAGTATCGGTCGGAAATATTTTATCATGGTGACCTGCAAAAAAAACAGGCCATGGCATCTAAAATGAACCTGGAAAAATCCATGGTATTTGACAAACCAATCGTCACGGCCATTACAAAATTTGAAAAATTTTACACGGCCGAAGATTATCACCAGGATTATTATAAAAAAAATGCATACCGTTACAAATATTACCGTTGGGGTTCCGGCAGGGACCAGTTTTTAGAAAAGGCCTGGAAAAAGACGGATATGGATGAGAAAACCATTTTAAATAAAGAAAAAACAATGGCGATGAAAGATAAAAAAATGTTGATTAAAGATAAAGCATCCAGACAAATATCATCGTGGTCAAAACCAAGCGATGCAAAAATCAAACAAAAATTGACTCCGCTTCAGTACAAAATCACCCAGAAAAACGGGACGGAAAGGCCCTTTAATAATGAATACTGGGACAATAAAGAGCCAGGTATTTACGTGGATATTGTTTCTGGAGAGCCGCTTTTCAGTTCCAAAGACAAGTTTGTTTCAGGAACGGGGTGGCCAAGTTTTGCCAAACCCCTTGAACCTGCACATGTTGAAGAAAAAATAGATAAAAGCCTGTTTATGGTCCGGACAGAGGTCAGAAGCAAAAATGCGGATTCTCATTTAGGACATTTGTTTGACGATGGCCCAAAACCCACTGGACTGAGATATTGCATCAATTCTGCAGCATTGAGATTTGTCCCAAAGAAAAACCTGGAAATGGAAGGGTATGGTAAATATCTTGATCTTTTTTAAACGTAATTGTTCAGCCCGTAAAAAAAGTTATCCCCAAAGCCCTGTCTGATGGATATTTGCAGGAGGTTAAGCGTTTAGCATCGAAACAAATATCCATCAGACAGGGCGGGTTCAAGCGTAAGAGCTGAATAATTACTTTTAAACTAAAATTTAACCATCAAGATCTTCAGGCGATCCTAACCCCATATCATTAATTTTGATGCTCTGTTTATCTCCAGCCAGATGTCGTCGTTGTTTATCTTTATACTTTCTGATTTTCAATTTGACGGTATCTGAAAGAGCATCAATGGCAGCATACATATTCTTTTCAGATTCTTCTTTTGCAAAAAGCTTTAATTTGTCACAGTGCAAATTAATATCAACGATGTTCCGTATTTTTTCAACCGACAAAACAATATGTGCATCGGCAGGATAATCAAGCATCTTATCTAATTTATCAAATTTTTCATGGGTATGAGTTTTTAATGAATCCGACGAATCTATATTTTTAAAAGTGATGGATATCTGCATAAGAATCTCCTAAAAATGTTGAATATGTAAATGATAATACCATATCCGGAAATCACGATCAATGATGATCATTTTGATGATCAATTTAGTGCAGACCAGAGCATTTGTTTATTTTTCTTCTAAGGGCCAATGGTAATTATTTCCTGCAATTTTATTATGCAAAAAGCATTTACATACTTGCTATACCATCCAGTGAAAGGGTGGTTGCCTTACTGGAGCCTTATGGATCATGGCTTACAAGCTCTTGATTACAATAGCGGTTAAACCGCCATGGTGTTTGAGCGAAGAATGAGCGAGTTCATGGCGGTCTGTGGAGGTAATCATAGAGCTTGTAGCAATGTCCATCCAGCGGACGTAAGGTGATCATCCTGGAACGGGTTATGCAAATTTTCTTATGGCAAATATCCAGTTGCTAATATTAACATATTGAAACCACATGCTGATTTGGTGTATCTACTGTCAATACATAGAAGTTGTCATCTTCCTGGTTATCAAGGTTGAGCCGTTAAACGACTACAGCTGCAACCTTGCTGCCTTGAATATGAGAGCTTCATGGCTTTTGAAACATTAGGGTTAGGGATAAAATGAGGACACAAGCTGTCAATCAAACGGGTGTAATAAACGAAATTCTCAAAGGTATTGTGGATCGAGTTACATTTCATAATCCTGATAATGGGTGGTCTATTCTCAGAGTAATGCCCTTTAATAATCCCCAAGGTCAAGAAACAGTCATTGTGCATCAAACAAAAGTATTTGCCGGTGCAACAATGGAATTTCAAGGGTCATGGACAACGCATCCCAAATATGGTCGTCAGTTCCAGGCAATCCTTGCAAAAGAAAAAAAACCTGCAACAGCTGCAGCACTGGAAAAATATCTTGGCTCGGGCCTTATAAAAGGGGTTGGTCCAAAAACAGCAAAGAAAATAGTCAACCATTTCAATAAACAAACGCTTGATATCTTTGAAAAAAACATTAAAAGACTGACTGAAGTTCCAGGTATTGCACAAAAAAAACTTGATATGATAAGTAAAGCATGGACTGAACACAAAGCAATTCGTGAAGTCATGATGTTTCTACAGTCCCATGGTATCAGTACTTTGTTTGCTGTCCGGATTTATAAAGAATATGGTGATGATGCAGTAAGGCTGGTTACGAAAGATCCTTATCGATTAGCAAATGATTTTTATGGTATCGGTTTTTTTTCTGCTGATAAAGTTGCTTTAAGTATTGGACTTGAGCATGACAGTCAGCAAAGAATACTGGCTGGTATAAAGCATGTCTTAGCCGCGAGCAGAAATTTTGGACACTGTTATCTGACAGCATCCCAAATTAATAAAGATGTCAAAGAATTACTACAATTAGATCTGTCTGATAAACTGTTTGAGCTATTGAAATATATGGAAACAGAAAAACTGCTTATGGTTCGAGATCTTATCCAGGAAGATGGTTTAATTGAACAATGCTATTATTCAAAATCTTTATACTTTGATGAACTTTATGTGGCAAAACGAATCTTTGACATTGGCATTCCACCAAAGGTTGATAAAGAAAGGGTTACGCGTTGGATATCATTGTATTGTAAAGCAAACAATATCTCTTTAAGCGATGAACAAGCAGGCTCTGTTAAAAGTATTGTTTGTGAAAAATTTTCTATTCTTACGGGTGGACCCGGGTGCGGTAAAACGACGACGACGCTTGTTATTGTTAAGTTAATTGAAGCAATGGGGTTACGCGTCCTTTTGGCAGCACCAACAGGCAGAGCGGCTCAAAGGATGATGGATGTTATAGGCAAGGAATCTAAAACCATCCATAGATTGCTGGGATGGCAAGGTGGCAAATTTAAAAAAAATGAAGATACACCTTTAAAAACTGATTTTTTAATAGTTGATGAATGTTCAATGCTTGATATCAATCTGACCGCATCACTTTTAAAAGCTGTTCCTAAAAATGCTCAAGTTTTATTAATTGGAGATTCTGACCAGTTACCTTCTGTTGGTGCCGGTAATGTTTTAAAAGATATCATTGCTTCTGAATCCGTCCAATGTTTTCGATTGACAAAGATATTCCGACAAGCTCAAGAATCATTGATTATTAAATATGCTCATCAGATTAATAAGGGTGAGACGCCTTGGATTAAATCTCCCTTTAAAAAACCTGAAACATGGAAAAAAACAATAGATTGTTTATTCTTTGATTCTGATGAAGCCACAAAAGAGCAGATAAGTTTTATTTCAAGGGTTAAAAGATTTTATGACTTAAAGCAAACTGAATTGGAGAATAACATTTCTATGGATTCTGATGACAGCGACTTCTTTGAATTCAGGGTTCAAGAACCTGTTATACCGTATGAAACGGAAATAACGATTCCAAAAAAATTTGAGCATGTGAATCTTGAAAGAGTTTATCAAGCTGAAACCAAAATTGAAGAATTGTTTTCCGTGCTAAAAAAAGTTCATCCATGGTCATCTCTTCATTATGGGTTCTCTGCTCTTGATGTTGTCAGAAAGTTATATCAGGAATGGATACCAAAATATTATGGTAAATGTGAAATACAGATCCTTTCTCCAATGACAAGAGGAAGTCTTGGGACAATTAGTTTAAATAGAGTCATCCAGGAAGCTTCAAATCCTTTTATTGAAGGGAAAAGACAATTAAAAGTAGGGGATAAAATATTCAGGGTTGGAGATCGGGTTATTCACCGCCGTAATAATTATGACCTGGGTGTATTTAATGGTGACATTGGCGTTATTCAAGATATTGATAATATAGATTTGACTTGTTTAGTTTCCTTTTGTCCTGATAACAGAGTGGTTCATTACAAGCAAAATGATATCATGGAACTCGATCTGGCATATGCTATTACCATTCATAAATCTCAGGGAAGTGAATTTGAAGTTGTTATTATTCCCGTCCTTACTCAACACTTTAAAATGCTGTTTCGAAATCTGATTTATACGGGTATAACCAGAGCAAAAACACTGGCCGTGTTTGTTGGTACACGAAGAGCGCTTGCCATGGCCGTTAAAAATCAAGACATCAGCAAAAGACAGACAGCGCTACAGGAATTGTTGATGCGTGACTAATATTTATTAGATCTTTTTGCTGGATCTTTAACAGGGAGTTTTGTTTTATATGCGCTTTGCCCAAGGTTCATGCCTTAAAATTTTCTAAGGTTTTATTAAGGAAGCCCACAAAAAATAAAAAATTCTTCTGTGAAACTTTTTTATGAGCTATAATATTTTATTTTAATAAGATTAACTTTCATAAAGGAGTCTGTTTTGGAAGACAACAATATTATTCGTTTTGCAAGCCGTATGGATCAACTTCCCCCGTATTTATTTGGTATGATCAATAAAATGAAAATGGAGAAGCGGCGCAAGGGAGATGATGTCATCGACCTTGGCATGGGGAACCCCATGGATCCGACTCCCGATAAAGTGATTGAAAAGCTGATTGAAGTTGCAAAAGATCCCAAATCACACCGATATCCGGAAACCTCTGGAATGCCGCACTTGAAAATTGAAATCGCAAAATATTACAAAAGGCATTATAATATTGACCTTGATGCAGAAACGCAAACCTATTTTACCATTGGTTCCAAAGAGGGAATATCCCACCTTTGCCTTGCTATCATGGGCCCGGGAGATTCCGTGCTTGTCCCTGCCCCGGCTTTCCCCGTGCATATTTATGCAGCAGTCATTGCCGGGGCCACTGTCATGAAAATTCCCATAGAACCAGAAAAAGGCTTTCTTGACAGGATAATTAATATCTGCGAATCCTGTTATCCGAAACCCAAGGTTCTCATGATCAATTATCCCCATAATCCCACGGGGGTCGTAACGGACAAAGAATTTTTCAAAGAGGTGGTAAAGCTTGCCAAACGATTTAATTTCATGGTTATCAATGATTTTGCCTATTCAAAAATTACCTTTGACGGATATGTGGCCCCAAGTTTTCTTGAGGTAGACGGTGCAAAAGATGTGGGGGTGGAGTTTGGATCTTTTTCAAAATCATACAATATGGCAGGATGGAGAATCGGGTATTGTGTGGGAAATGAAAGAATTGTCCAGGCCCTTGGAAAAATCAAAGGTTATTTTGATTATGGTATTTTTTCGGCCATTCAGGTGGCCGGCATTATTGCCTTACGAGACTGTGACGAAACCATTCCCGAACTGGCAAATATTTATCAAACCCGAAGAGATGTGTTGTGCAGCGGTCTTGAGAGGGCCGGATGGGATATCAAAAAGCCAAAAGCCGGCATGTTTGTCTGGGCAAAAATCCCGGAACCCTTTAACAAAATGGGGGCCATGCAGTTTGCCATTGAAATGATGAACAGGGCAAATGTCGCCGTTGCTCCCGGAACAGGGTTCAGCGAAGAAGGAGAAGGTTTTTTGCGTCTTGCCCTTGTGGAAAATGAAGAAAGGTTAAGACAGGCCGTTCGTCAAATGAAAAAGGCCATGGAAAATATAGTTGTTTAATTTTTTATGTGTTATGATCAATAAAAAAAGAGAGGCCCCATCTTTTTAATAAACTTTTAATAAAAAGGAATTGTTCACATGCACTGGTCTGATGTAGTTAACTCGACCTTACCTTGTATTGTGAAAATTGAAACCCCCACTGGTCACGGTACCGGGTTTTTATGTTTTCATAATGAAGCCAAATCCATGTATGCCATTGCCACTGCCGGACATGTAATTCACCATGCCGACAAATGGATGGAACCCATCCGGATTTATAACCATGACGGTTCAAAATCCCTGCTCCTGAATGCAAACGCCCGTCATGTCACAATGGGAGAGGTATCAGACTCGGCAATCATTCTTTTTTCAAAAGTCCAGGACCTTTTTGAACACACTTCACCCCTGCCTTTGCTGGACAAAGAATATGTTCTAAAGGTCGGCACCCAGGTCGGATGGATTGGATTTACAACACTGGAACCGGATACCCCTTGTTTTTTTTCAGGCATGATATCTGCCCGTCAGGATCATAAAAATGCCTACCTGATTGATGGTGTTGCCATCAACGGCGTCAGTGGAGGGCCCGTCCTGCATATAGACGAAAAAGAAGATGTCTATGTTGTTGGAACAGTATCTGCCTACAGAATGAACAGGGCCAGTGGAGAGAATCTTCCCGGCCTTCTCATTGCCCAGGATCTGACATTGTTTCACGATGTGATCACCCATATCCAGTCAGTGGAGAATAAAGATAAAAAATAAGGTTTGATTTAGTCCTGGAGAAAACCGGATTGTTTTTTCTTTCATATTTAGTCTCCGTGTGTAAGATACTATCATCATCCAACGATTTTACTACGGCGCTCCATAATGACTGTATCACGCCAAATTCCATCTAAGGTAGCGATTCTTTCCCGGGTGCCGATCTTGCGGAATCCGCAATTCTCATGCATTCTTACACTGGCAATATTTTCCGGGAAAAGAGATGTAAAAATTGTCCAAATTCCATTTTTTTCCGATGAATCAATGACTGATTTTAATAATTTTGTCCCCAATCCCCGGCCAAGCAAATTTTCTGCTATATATACACTTACTTCGCAAACACCTTGGTAGACGCTTCGGCTTGAAACTTTTGACAAAGCAGTCCAACCCACAATTTTATTGTTAGCAATACACACAAGTCTTGAATGGATAAGATGTGACTGATTCCATTTCTCCCAGGTTGGTACTTGGGTTTCAAAGGTAGCGTTTCGGGTTCTAAGTCCATAAGCGTATATATCCAGGACGGCTGCCGCGTCAGCATGCTCCATTTTTCTAATCATTGGCATGGGTTCCTATTTCCAATAGTATCAATTCCTGTAGAATCAGCAATTTCTGTGATATTTTTTTTAAATAGTATTTTTATTCATTTTAGCGAACTGTGAGCCAGATACCCGCGAGCATAACACAGATGCCAAATATGCGGGAAAGGTTAATGTGACGTATGTCAGCTCCTAAAAAACCAAAATGATCAATAACAGCAGCAATGATAAACTGAACTGCAACAATAATTGTGAATGCGGTTACAAGTCCCAGGCGGGGTACGCTATAGCCTATAGCAGCGATTAATACCAAACCCAAAGGGCCTACCAAAAGTGTATAACTGGGAATACTTTGAAGGGAAGATAGATTTCCACCTCTCAAGACCAGCATAATAATCCCGATAATGAGTCCGCCGCCTCCATATGTTATAAACACACTCTCCATAGTACCTATATTTTTATCGATAATACCTATAAGTTGTCCCTGGCAGGCAACGGCTACACCTCCAAGCGCTGCAATCATAACCAAATACAATATATTCAAGATATCTCTCCTTAAAACAATAGTAAAAAATGTTTATTTATCCAATAAAACCAGAAAAAGGAAGGTTGTGTCAAAGAAAATTTTAAGATTTTAGGTCAGGTGTTCTTAATTAAATTACGCTAAAATACATAAGGGGTTTAAAATTAAACCCCTTATTAAATCTATTTTAGATAATCTTTTTAATAATCCAGTGAAGATACCTCAAGGGCATGTTTTTGAATAAAATTTCTCCTTGGCTCCACTTCCTCCCCCATCAGAAGGGTGAAAATCTCATCGGCTTTTTCCGCATCTTCAATTTCCACCCTGAGCATATTTCTTTTTTCAGGATTCATAGTAGTTTCCCAGAGCTGGTCTGCATTCATTTCCCCCAGACCTTTGTAGCGCTGAATATTGATACCTTTCTTTGCTTCAGACATGATAAATTCAAACAGGCTGTCAATATCATAAAAATTAAATTCTTTTTTAATCTGGGCATCTGACTGCTTGGAAGATATGGAAAAAGGAGGTTTATTAAATAGTTTGATTTTTTCAAATCTTTTTAACATTCTTTGATAATCGTTGGTGGCAAGAATTTCTCTGCCGACTCTTAAAATAATCTGTTCTTCTTTTTTTTCATATATATCCATTTCAAAGATATTTCTTTCAACATCGTACTCTATTTCTCCTGTGATATATCCATTTTTTTCAAGCTCTTTTGAAAGCAAAATGAAATTTTGCTTTTCCTCAAGAAAAAATTTATCTTTTACGCCGTTTTTAATAAGGGTAAGTAAAAGACTGATATCCATATCTCTTTTCTTTAACATATTTACAGCATCATAATAATCTGATAACTCAACCATAAAATTATAAAATTCATCTTCTAAAAGCGGTTCTGTATTTCCATTTAAAAAAATGTTTTTTTGCCCGGTAATTCTTTTTACCAGGTAATTGGAATATTCATCTTCGTTTTTCAGGTATACACCATTCTTTCTTGAACCGACCCGGAAAAGAGGCGGCTGGGCAATATATAAATATCCTTGTGAAATCAGATCCGGCATCTGCCTGAAAAAAAAGGTTAACAACAAGGTTCTGATATGGGATCCGTCAACATCCGCATCCGTCATGATCACAACTTTATGATACCTGACTTTTTCAATATCATATTCTTCGCTGCCAACACCCGTTCCAAGAACCGTAATAATATTTTTAATTTCATCGCTTCTTAAAATTTTATCAAATCTGGCCTTTTCAACATTCAAAATTTTGCCCTTAAGGGGAAGTATGGCCTGGAACCGTCTGTCTCTGCCCTGTTTAGCGCTGCCGCCTGCAGAATCTCCCTCCACGAGAAATAATTCCCTTTCAGCAGGATCTGCATACTGGCATTCAGCCAGTTTTCCAGGTAAGGATGAGTCCAGCAGGGTGCCTTTTTTCCTGGCAAGTTCTCTGGCTCTTTTGGCAGCATCCCTGGCCCTTGCCGCATCAACTGCTTTGCCGATGATTTTCCTTGCAACTTGCGGGTTTTCTTCGAGATAATGGCCCAGTTTTTCATTGAGAAGAGACTCAACAATCCCTTTAATTTCGCTGTTCCCAAGTTTAGTTTTTGTCTGGCCTTCAAACTGAGGTTCCATCAGTTTTACCGAAATAATAACAGAGAGACCTTCTCTCATATCATCTCCACTGACTTTAATATTCTGCATGTTTTTGGGCAGATTATTTGATCCTGAAGTAATATATGAATTTACAGTACGGGTTAATGCACCTTTAAAACCAGACACATGTGCTCCGCCTTCAAGTGTTCTGATATTATTGGCAAATGAATAGAGTTTTTCCTTAAATGTATCATTATATTGAATGGCTACTTCAATCTGGACATCCTTTTTATCCCCTTCAATATGAATGGGATCATGCAAAGCTGTGTAGGACCGGTTAAGATATTCTACAAAAGAAATGATTCCACCTTCATAGTAAAAATCTTCTTTTTCAGCAGATCTTTCATCTTCAATAATGATTCTGAGACCTTTATTTAAAAATGCAAGCTCTCTCATTCTCCTTGTAAGGGTTTCTAAAACAAAATCATTCTCGTTCATGATTTCAAAATCAGGACTGAATGTAATCTTTGTTCCCCTTTTATCAGTATCTCCTTTAATGACTAATTCTGTATGTTTAAGTCCTTTGGAGTAGGACTGATGATAAATTTTTCCGTTTTTATAAACTTCCATTTCAAGGACTTGGGAAAGGGCATTCACAACGGAAATTCCCACACCGTGCAAACCTCCGGATACTTTATAGGAGTCTTTATCAAACTTACCCCCGGCATGGAGTTTGGTCATGACCACTTCGCAGGCAGGTATATGTTCTGTTTCATGCATTTCAACAGGAATCCCGCGACCGTTATCCTCCACACTTACGCGCATATCAGGATGTATGGTCACAAGAATCGTATCGCACTGTCCTGCCATGGCCTCATCAATACTATTGTCCACAACTTCATAAACCAGGTGGTGAAGACCCTGAAGATCAACATTTCCAATATACATGGATGGTCTTTTACGTACCGCTTCAAGACCTTCAAGTACTTTTATACTACCGGAGTTATATTCTTTATTTACTTTGTTTTCATTCACAAGTGACCTCTAGGTTATGATATATGCATCGCCATTATTACACAAACAAGTTTATCATCATCAAATCCCCGGATAATACAGGGACTTTTACTGTCTTTAATATTTATAACTACAATAGAATCTTGAAAAAGGCTTAGAGCATCCATAAAATATTTCGGGTTAAAGCCGCTTTTAATCTCTTCACCCGTATATGAAATCATCATCCTTTCTTTTGATTCTCCTATTTCAGGGTTGGTAATGGTAACTACCATTTCATTTTCCTTGAAATTTAAAATAACACTTTTATAATCATCAGATGTTAAAATAGATACCCTCTTCATCAGAGTTGAAAACATGGTTCTGTCAATTTCAATGGGAATCATTTCTTCATTATGTATTATAGGTTTATAATCAGGATACTCTCCTTCAAGAAGTTTTATCATTATTGATTCATTTTTATTTTGAAAAATAAAATGATTGTCTTTAATTCCCACATTTATTCCATCTTTACTGCTGTCAATGAATTTGCTTAATTCCGACAACCCTTTTTTAGGGATAATAACACTTTCCTCCGGCAGATCGAGTTCTCCCTTGAATTTGGCATCACAGCAATGAAGACGTCTTGAATCTGTAGATACAACTCTTATGGTTTCTTTATCATCGACTAATATTTTTTCAATCAGGGACCCTAAAACATAAATTCGTTTTTCCTCACCTGAATAATTTACAATGGAAGCTACATCAACCATCCTTTTCAGATCTTTGGGGTTTATTTCTATAAAATCTATATTTTCTATGACAGGGGTTTCAGGAAAATTTTCATAATCTGAAGATACAATATGATAAATACTGTCCCCTTCTCCAATTTCTACCCACCTGTTTTCTATTTCATTAATAATAATTTTATTTTCAGGGTATTCTCTGATAATTTCAAAAAATTTTTTCGAATTAATGGATAATATACCTTCAGTTTCCACCTGGGCATTATAATTACCCATAAAAACTGTTTCCAGATCATTGGCAGTGATAGTGATCTGAGATCCCATTGCTTTAATAAGAATATCAGATGTAATCGTCAGATTGGTTTTTCTTCCAGTCAAACCCTGAATTTTTGAAAGAACATCCAAAATTTCTTTTTTATCAAACGAAAATTTCATATAAATCCCTTTTTAAAAAAAAATTAAATATTCGTTAATATTTATATCAAATCATTTGTTTTATCAATTAATAAATAGGTATGGTTTTATTAATTAAATAGTAAATAAAAACAATAACAATAGTAAAGAGTGTTTAAATGTTTATAACTTTTTAATTAGCTAAAATAATTAAGTATTTTATAATTAAAAATCTGTAAATATTGGTTTATTTTTTGATTAAAATACATCAGTTTTATATCAAAATTTTAAGGTGTTCAAAACTGCCTGGTTTTAAACATTTTATTAAAATGATCCAGTCCAGCTTCTAATATCCTGTAATCCTTTTATATTCCAGTCATCTGCAGTTCTTTGTTCAATATATTTTAAAAACAAAGTGTCAATAACGTTAAAAATATTAAAACAAAAGAACGCTTTTTCCAGAACCAGCCCTTCTATTTCATTTTCTTTATTTGATAAATCTGTTTTTGGTGTTTTAAGACCTGAAACATTAAAACTCTCACCTTTTATGGTAAACCGATACTCATCCTCATTTATCTTACAAACAAGGTTGATATTGGTAACATAAGCACCTTTTTTTAAAGCAGTGGTTCCTTCTTCTAGGCCTGCCTGGTCACCTTTTATACTGATTTTTTCCTTTGATTTATCCCCTAATTTATTTTCAAGAACAATTGAATTACCAACTTCAAGAGTTACAATATCTTTTGAATTTAAAAGGGATGATATATTCTGATCCGTTTCAATTAAAAACCAGATCCAGGTTAGATAATCATTTCCGAGAAATTTGTATTTATTATAAGCAGTTGCAATATCAAGCATAAAGATTACCTCGAATATTTTAAAGGGACAAGTGTTTGGACCCGGTCTTTTTGCGGGTTGGAAAATTTGGATTTGGTTTCAACAATGGTATAGGGGAAAA
>JABIYQ010000603.1 GCA_018702715.1 Desulfobacula sp.
CCTTGCCGGTCGAGTAGCCGATAAAAGGGTTATCATGACAACTCGATATAATCCTCCCAATATTTCAGATTTTGTCAAACGGCAGCATCTGTTTATGGTCCTGGATAAAAATTTTCACAAACAGAATTTCCTCATTACTGGGCAGGCGGCCCAAGGCAAAACAACGTTTGTGGCATCCTATCTGCAACGATCACAAGATCCTGTTTTGTGGTACCATCTTTCAGAGGATGACTGCGACCATACCAAATTGTTTGACAGGCTCGTCAGGGGAATTAATGAACAGTCCGGGATAGAGGGTGAAGAAAGGGAGATGACCATTCCAGGTAGTATCCTTGGAACCGAAGAGGGATTGTTACGGCATATAGAAGGATTGTCCGCCATTCTTAAAACGCTTTCATCTCCCCTGACTATTGTGCTGGATGATTTAGAAACTGTTCATGAAATATCATCAGGTTTTCGTTTGATTAAAGGGCTGCTCAACGACAGATTTGAAAACTTAAGGTTTTTTCTTTTGTCCAGAAATATTCCGCCTTTCAATATCCCCCGGCTGAAGACAGGACACACCTTTTTTACGCTCAATAATGAGGACCTGGCGTTTACCCTTGATGAAACCAGATCATTTTTTGCCGGAAAAGCGATTGGGAATACCGTTGATGTGGAAAGAATACATAAGATTACGGATGGGTGGGCAGGCGGGCTGACCCTGGTATCTGAATCCCTGCGGCAGTTCAAGAAACTGCAACCCCTTCCGGAGCGGTTGTCATCGGAAGTTTTCAATTTTTTTTCCCGGGAGATTTATAGAATTCTTCCAGATCAAATCCGGGAATTTTTAATTAAAACATCTGTCCTTCATACCATTGACCTTGAGATTGTGAATCATCTTTTTGAACCGGTTTCCGCACTTGAAATATTAACAGAACTTGAAAAACGGAATCTGTTCATCCAGAGAATTGATTCAGATACTAAATGGCCCAAATTCAAATACCATAACCTGTTCAGAAATTTTTTACTGCAGGATCTTTTAAAGACAAAGGGCAGTCGGGCCCAAAAAAAACTGAATCAAAAGGTCGGACAGCTTTTCTGGGAAAGGAAAGATCATGAACAGGCAATGAATTATTTTGTCGAGGCAGACGCATATTCAGATATTGTCCATATTATTAAAATCAAAGGGACCGATTATATTATTAACAATAAGATGTCATGGCTCAAAAAATGGATCAGCCACCTTCCCGATGAAACGATTGATAATGATCCCTGGCTTATCTTTTTTAGGACAATGACTCGGCGGATCAGAGGTGGAAAAAAGAATATCAAGGCTTTTAGGAAAGCATTTTTTCTTTTTGATCAGGTGTCTGATATCCGCGGTATGCTGTTGTCTATCGGGTATCTCATTGAGGCGTCAGTTTTTATTCGCCAACCGTCTGGATTAATCCTGGAATGGATTAAAAAAGGAGAAAAACTCCTTCAGAATATTCGAGGGAAAAACAGGTACCCTTGGGCAAGAACCCTTTTATGGCAACAGATAGGCCTGGGATATATCGCTGGTGACGGGAACATACCCAAGGGGGTTTCTGCTTGTCAAAATGCCATTCTTTTAGGCAGACAGATCAATAATGCAGACCTTATGTTCAACGCCTCCATTACCATGACCTTCGGATATGTCCAGGCCGGGGATTTTGTGAATGCAAGACAGATGCTGTCAAAAATAAAAGGGATTACCCGGGAAGGACAAAATCCTGAATACAGGGCTCTTAAAAGCATCGTTGATATAGACTTCGCCCTGAAAAATGGAAGATTTAATACCGTGAAAGAGTTATTGACACGCTCTGAGGCAGACATAGAAAAATTCGGTTTGATATTTCTGTATCCAGGATTTGTTGAAGCCGAAGCATTGCATCTGGTCTATATAAGAAAGTTTGATGAAGCACGTCAGATGGCGGATCATCTGAATGATTTTTCAATTCTGGAAGGAAATGATTTTTATAAGGGAATTTCTCACCG
>JABIYQ010000517.1 GCA_018702715.1 Desulfobacula sp.
TCGAAAATGTTATGGCGAAACCATTTGACAGCTTTGTCAAAATAGATCTGGAAAAACGCCGCGACCTGCACACTCATTTTTCCGGGACGCTTGAGCCCCGGTTGCTGCTGAACCATCTGGAATTGACAACGGGTCGAATTATTCCCGGACAGACGCTTCTTTTCTTTGATGAAATCCAGGCCTGTCCCAGGGCAATTATGGCATTACGCTATTTTTATGAAGAGATGCCGGACCTTCATGTTGTTGCTGCCGGTTCATTGCTGGAGTTTGCCTTTGGCGAAATATCCATTCCTGTTGGCCGCATTCACTCTCTGTACATGCACCCGCTGACATTTTATGAATATCTCCTGGCAATGGGCAAGGAACAGATGGCTGAATATACACTGAACCAGCCGGATAGCGTTGCAAAGACCATCCAGAAAATGATTCTCAAGGAGTTGAGAATCTATTTTTTTGTTGGCGGCATGCCTGAATGTGTCAAGACTTATCGTGAAACGGGTTCCATGGTTGAAACCTTTCAAGTCCAATCAGAAATTCTGGACTCATATCGTGATGATTTCTCCAAGTACACCCCACGTATCAACACTCTGTGTCTGGATGCAGTTTTTTTGAATGCGGCAAAAAGTATTGGCGAACAATTAAAATATACCCGCCTGAATGATGGGCATTCCAGCCAGATGAACCGCAAAGCTTTTGATCTGCTGGTCAAGGCGAGGGTACTTCATAAAATCCCGGCCTGTGACCCAAGTGGTTTGCCGTTGGGCGCAACGGCCAATCAAAAGAAATTCAAGGCATCCATGCTGGACATCGGGCTTATGCAGAGGCTGTGTCAGGTGCCCGTAGAATTGGAATTGCAGCAGGAAAATCTTCTGGCCATGTATCGCGGAAAACTTGCGGAACAATTTGTTGCCCAGGAACTTCTGGTCTGGCAGGGTCTGGAGTTGTTTTATTGGGCACGGGAAGCCCGTGGCAGCAGTGCTGAAGTAGACTTCCTGGTTGTTCGGCAGGGAAAGATTTACCCGGTGGAGGTGAAATCGGGTTCAGGCGGGAGTCTGCGAAGCCTCCATCTCATGCTTAAAAAATATCCCAATTGTCCGCAAGGACTGGTGCTTTATAGCGGTACGAGCAACAAATTATCCGGACAGAAACTCCAATTTCTGCCACTATATTGTGTATCGGCTATTGTAAAAAACGGGGTCAGGCCTGCATAGTTGGCTTTAGTGCCTGACCCAGTATCAATACAAAGGAGGGCTTGCATAGTTTAAGCGTTATCCTGAATCCGGTTTGCAGCTTTTTTATATACTTTCATACTATCTCGTTTGCCAATTGCAATAATTTGAATCAGGATCATTTTTTTAACAATTTTATAAACGATTCTGATTTTTTTACGATCAGCGTACATTTTTCTATATCCCGATAAATCAAGGCCCTGTTTATTCCCCAGTTGTTTTCCATTACCCGGTGTCAATGATAATTTTTTTATCTGTTTCAGGACAAGAGATTTCTGCCGATTGTCCAGCTCGGAAATTTTGCGGGCAGCATCGGGATGAAAAATAATTTTAAATTTCATCTAAGTCAGTGCCCTGTTCAGCTAATAATTGGTCCAAATCAATATAATCATTCAAAGGTGTATCTTTCCTTTGTTCAATGGTTTTATAGATTTGAATATGTTCGAATAATTCCAGAAGTTCATATATCCTTTCGTATTCTTCTACGGATAGAATGATCGCTTCAAGTTTGTTTTTTCTCATAACAGCAATTTTGTCTTTTTCATGTTTTGTAATGCTGTCAAGAATAGAACTGAAATTTCGAACAATTTCTGTTGAGCTCAGCAATTCTGTTTTTTTATAAGTAATCATTTTTTAGCCTCAGGTGGTTATGTGTTTGAATACATATTACAGTATGTACTTAACCCTGTCAATTAAAATTTGGGGTCAGGCCTGCATAGTTGGTTTTATTGAGATCGATAAAGCCAACTATGCAGGCCTGACCCCAAACTAAAGCAGGTTTTTCTTTTTAGCAAAATAGATGATGGTAATGGAATAAATGATCTGGAAAATAAGGTAGGGGATGAATGCAAGCAGTCTTTGGGTATTGGGTATGGTCATCATCCAGAAGGCACCTAAGCCCTGAATGATGCACATGGTGCAGTAAAAAAGAGTAACAATGGTATGGGAATATCCCAGGCGGTTCAATAATTGATATAAATGGGTTCTGTGGGCCTGGAATACATTCTCCTTTGCTATAAGTCTTCGAATAAAAGTGAAGAAGGTGTCATAGATAAAATGGAACAATAACAAAGGGATAACAAGCAAAGATGTGTGAGCCGTATCATACAAAGATGAAATAATAGCAAGGGTGGCAAAGGTAAATCCTAAAAAGGTGCTGCCCACATCCCCCATAAAGAGTTTTCCCTTTGGGAAATTAAATATTAAAAATCCTAAAGTCCCTGCAATAATCGTATAACATACAATGTAGGTAAAATTACTTCCCTGACCAAAGGAGACAAGGCCTAAAAAAAAGGAGGTAATCACTGCATTCCCGCCTGCCATTCCATTCAACCCATCCATAAAATTATAAGCGTTTGTAAGACCCAAGATCCAGATAAAAGTGATCAGGTAACCGGCTAATCCCAAAGCAGTGTTTCCTGAAAAAAGAAACAGGTTTATGTCCGTGATGGCAATGCCAAAAGAAATGACCACAAAGATAGCAATAACCTGGGTGATCAATCTTAAAGAAAAAGGTTTTTGTTTATAATCATCATAAAAGGACATGCCGCTGATCAAGAGACTGGAAAAGGTAAAACCCAGAAAGAATTTTTGTGTTATCATGGTTTTATCGGCCATAAAAAAGAGGATTCCCATGCCTAAAAAAAAGGTTGAGACAATTGCAAGGCCGCCAGCCGTTGGTGTCGGCTTTGTGTGTGAGGATCGATGATTTGGGGTATCCATGATTTTGGAGCGTTGTATTATTTTCCAGCATAATATACTGGAAAAAAGGAACAGGCCAAAGGCAAAAAACAGGTGTTGTAAAAAAGCAGATAAGATCATATGTCTTGATTTGATCCTTATATTGGGGTCAGGCCTGCATAGTTGGCTTTATCGATCTCAATAAAGCCAACTATGCAGGCCTGACCCCAAAGTAGTTTAAATTATAAAATATGCTTTGCAGACTAATAATCAAAATGATATGAAGAGTCAAGGAAATTTAAAGATGGAGAAGGGTATGAATAAAAGCAGATGTCGTTTAATCTGGCAGGTCGTTTTTCTTTGCGGGATGATACTTTGGGTATCAGGGTGTTCGTCTTCCAATAAGCTCTGGTATAAAGCCGGGAACAACCAGGCTGATTTTGATCTGGATACCAATGAATGCATAAGGATTGCAAAAGAGGTCGGCCGACAGGCAACCATCACTGGAGAAAGAATAAATCCTGATGTGTATAATACTACTTATAGTAATTGCATTTTTTCAAGGGGTTGGACCCATACCCCTCCGGGTACTGAACAAAAATCTGTTCGTCCTGTGGAAATGGCAACGGTTAAAGGCAATGAAATCCATGTGTTTGCTCGGCTGTTAAAACTGCCCGTAGATTTTCAGCTGATCAGAAATCAGACATCAAGGTTTGGAGATGTGAACGTGCAGACCCTTTTTTTCCAGGGGGATGGCCCTGTGTATTTGAACATGGATATTGTGGAGACATTATCCAGGCAGTTTGATTTTATTGAATATCCTGCTCATGATCCCTTTTTTGTTTTTGAGAAAGGCAAAGGAAAAAAGAAAAACATGCCCGTAAACTGGACGGTTTTTTCCGGTGATTTTAAGGGAACATGGGTGGCGGGAATCGGAGCATATTATCTGGTGGACAAGAATAAAAGAATCAATCTTGTCATGACAAAAGACATCCCTTCTCAAAATAAGCCTCCACCAGACGGATTAAAACTTACAAGGATTCAAAAACAGGCCGTTGAATCTTTTTCCGATCAATGGCTGGAAAAAGTAGAGACAGGCTTTGGTGTCAATGAAATGAATGAGAAAAATAATTTGGTTGTGGGATCAGGTAAAAATTTCATACAATGGATAGGGTCTTTTTTTTAACAGGAAA
>JABIYQ010000518.1 GCA_018702715.1 Desulfobacula sp.
CAGTCTGAAGAAAATGGGACAAGACAGATTTTTAAGGCCCTGCAAATAAACCTGGCAGTTTGTGCAGTAATTACACTTGTTGTTCTTTCAATAACAAATATGACAATTTCAGCCTATCAAAAAAGACTGGAAAAAATAGCAATGACTGATAAATTAACAGGAATATACAATCGCCATGCATTTGATTTTGTAATGAGCCCAATCCTAAAGGACGTCAGAAGGAAAAAATTTGCTCTGTCTCTCATTTTATTTGATATTGATCATTTTAAAAAAGTTAATGATGAATTTGGGCATCTCGCTGGAGATGCAGCAATTAAAAAAATTGTAAGAATATGCGCTGAAACCATAAGGGAGTCAGATGTTTTATGCAGGTGGGGAGGAGAAGAATTTTTAATTCTTTTAAAAGAGTGCGACCTTGATGATGCATATGAGATTTCAGAAAAAATCCGAAAAACAATACAAGACACGCCAATCGTTTATGAGGGAAAAACTATTTTCTCAACTATAAGCCTTGGTGTCAGCCAGTATCATCTACCTGAAACAGAGGACAGACTAATCTACAGGGCTGACAAACTTCTTTATCAAGCAAAGCAAAACGGCAGGAACAGATCTGAAATAGAACCTTTCTAAAAAGGTGGTAGCCAGTGAACATTTTCTGGCTACCACCAATACGATTTCATGATAAAAGGCCGAATTATACCCAGTGCAAACAACATGGAAAGCATCTTGTGTCAGCAGTTTTCTCCGGGAAAGGCCAATACCTTAATTTGCTTATTTCTTATTTAACGGTATTCGTTTTACAAACCTGCCATACCCTTTTTGTCCGACAAATTCCACATGATCATCTTTCCATTCTGAAACTTTTTTACCCCGGGAAAAAACCTGTACGGGCATGCCCGTAACCTGCATTCCTTCATATGGAGTATAATCTACATTCATATGGAGTTTTTCCTGGGTTATGGTAAATTTTTGTTTGGGATCAAAAATGACAATATCAGCATCCTTACCTACCTGTATATCTCCCTTATCCGCAAGACCAAACATTTTTGCTGTTGCCGTTGATAAAACATCAACCATTTTTTCAAGACTTATTCTTCCTTTGACAACACCTTCAGAATGCATCAGTATTAATAAGGTCTCAATCCCTGGGGCCCCATTGGGTATTTTTTTGTAATCATCTGTCCCGTTCATGTCTTTTTTGCCTTTGATATCAAAGGGGCAATGGTCTGTTGCAACAACCTGGACATGACCCTGGTTGATACCTTCCCAGAGAGCCTTATTGCTTTCTTTTGTTCTTAAAGGCGGAGACATGACATATTTTGCACCGTTAAATCCTGATTCTTTATATCGTTCTTCATCTAAAAGCAGATATTGCGGACAGGTTTCGGCAAAAACATTAACACCCTTATCTCTTGCTTCTTTAACCCGGTCCAGACCTTCTTTTGATGAAAGATGAACAATGTAGATTCTGGAACCCGTCATTTCCACCATTTTAGCGGCCCTTGAAACCGCCTCTTCTTCTGCTATATTAGGACGGCTTTTTGCATGATAATACGGAGCCAATTTACCTGCTTTTTCAAATTCTTCATTTAAATGATCAATAATATGAACATTTTCCGCATGGACCTGTACAAGCCCTCCATATTTTTTTGTTTCCTTGAGCAGGCGGATCATGGTTGCATCATCAACCCTGAAATCATAAACCATGAAGATTTTAAAACTAGGGGTTCCATATTTCTGGATCGCATCTTTAATTTCGTCAATGACTTCCGGTCGCGGGTCCATGATTGCCGGGTGAAGAGAATAATCCACGACAACTTTATCTTTTGCCCAGGATTGTTTTCTTTCAATGGCCTGTAAAATAGACTCCCCTTTTTGCTGAAGATCAAAATCAACCACACAGGTAACGCCCCCGCATGCAGCCGCAATTGTACCTGTTTCATAATCATCCTGAGCAGAGGTTCCCATAAAAGGCATAGCCAGATGGGTATGGGGATCAATGGCGCCTGGTAATACATATTTGCCTTTGGCATCAACAATTGTCTTTGCTGCAATATCTAAATTAGCACCTATCGTTTTTATTTTACCATCTTCAACATATACATCCGCTGTATAACTGCCCGTGGAAGTGACAACCAAACCGTTTTGTATTAAGAGTGACATCTCAAATTCTCCTTGTTTATGATGATTTAA
>JABIYQ010000649.1 GCA_018702715.1 Desulfobacula sp.
AAAAACACAAAATGCATTATTAAATAATTATTATTCTTGATTGCATCATTGAAGCATGAGATTAATTAAATACTGAAACCTATCTTGTGCCCGTCAAGGCAGATAGGAGGATTTATGGGAAGTTTATACAAGAGGGGTGATATTTGGTGGATCAAATATTATCGAAATGGTAAGTGTTTTCGGGAGAGTAGTGAAAGCACTCTAAAAATGGTCGCAAAGAAAATGATGGCCAGAAAGGAGGGAGAAATAGCACAAGGTCTGGTTCCAAGTGTCCAGTTCGATAAGGTTACGTTTGACGAACTATCTGAGGATTATTTAACTGATTATAAAATCAATAAAAGGAAATCGCTTGATAGAGCTATGCTGAGTATCAAGCACCTGAGAAAAGAGTTCGAAGGGACAAGGATACCAGAGATAATAACACCAAGAATCCAGGGATATGTATCAGACCGGATGAAATGGCGATGTAAGGAATGCAATAACGAATTTCATATTGGGGGAGAATTGAAATGCCCGGAATGTGGAAACGAAGACCTTGAGAAAGGTGCTGCCAATGCCACGATCAATCGTGAACTTTCGGCGCTTCGAAGAATTTTAAATCTCGGTGCAAGACAGACTCCACCAAGAGTTGCAAGAGTCCCTTATATCCCATTGCTTAAAGAAAATAATGTTCGCAAAGGTTTTTTTGAGCATAATCAGTTTATTGCATTGCGCAACGCCCTGCCCGACTACCTGAAAACATTTGTAACGTTTGGGTATAAGGTTGGATGGAGGGATAAAGAAATTACTAAACTGGCCTGGAACAACGTTGACCTCCAAAATGGGATTGTCACTTTGGAAGTCGGGGAAACAAAAAATGATGACGCAAGAACTGTGTATCTTGATGAGGAGCTAAAAGAAGTTTTCCAAAATCAATGGGAAACTCGGAGATGCAAAGTCACACCTTTTGTTTTCCCTAATAAACAAGGTACAGGTCAAATAGTTAATTTAAGAAGGGCTTGGAATACTGCTTGCCGGGAGATTGGAATTGGTTATGGATATAAATTATCTGAAAAATATGTTCAACAGTGGGAAGGGAAATTGCCTACCGGGCCAACATTCCATGATTTCAGAAGGACTGCAGTACGAAACATGGTTAGATCGGGTATCCCTGAAAAAGTGGCTATGATGATCTCTGGTCATAAAACAAGATCAGTTTTTGATAGATACAATATTGTTAGTGATACTGATCTGAAACTTGCTGCACTAAGGCAGGAAGCCTATCTCGAAACACAGATGGGCACAATTTTGGGCACAATCACCCGACTTAAAACAAAAAAGGTTTCCAGTAAAAGCTGAAAACCCTTGGTATTAGTGGTACGCCTGGCAGGATTCGAACCTGCGACCTACGGATTAGAAGTCCGTTGCTCTATCCAGCTGAGCTACAGGCGCAAACAAAACGTTTTTTTATCAAATTTGTTTCAAATTGTCCATAATAAAATGAGGCTAAATTTTTTTTATGAAAAATATATTGCTTTTATCCATACACTGATAATGATATACTAAACTTTAATCAAAATTATCTCAAGGTATATTTAATGGTAAAGACGACGGAACTGGAAAAACAAGGCAAGAAGGTGCTGACCAGAAAAGATTTTTTAATCCCTGTAAAAAAATCAAAAACTTCAAATTCAAAAGCACTTGTAAAATCAGACCCTATTCAAAGCTATCTTAATGAAATAAGCCGTTATAAGCTTTTAACGCGTGAACAGGAAGTTGAACTTGGAAAACGTATTCAGGAGGAAGAAGATCCTGATGCAGCCTATATCATGACCACTTCAAATCTGCGCCTGGTCGTTAAAATTGCCCTTGAATTCCATAGAATCTGGGTTCAGAATCTTTTAGATTTAATCCAGGAAGGTAATATCGGGCTTGTAAAGGCAGTCAAAAAATTCAACCCTTATAAAAATGTTAAATTCTCATATTATGCTTCCTTCTGGATAAAAGCCTATATTCTTAAATTTATCATGGATAATTGGCGAATGGTAAAAATCGGAACAACCCAGGGACAGCGCAAACTGTTTTTCAGGCTGAAAAAAGAAAAACGAAGACTGATTGAGCAAGGATTTGATCCAAAGCCAAAGCTATTGTCAGAACAGCTTGGAGTATCTGAAAAAGAAGTAATTGACATGGATCAGAGACTGGCCAACTGGGATTTAAGTCTTGATGAACCCTTAAAGAATGACTCAAATACTGAGAGAATTGAATTTATTAATGTTGAAACTGATTCGTCGGAAGACCTGGTTGCTAAAAAGGAAATTGAAGATATCCTGCACACAAAAGTCAATGAGTTTAAAAAGACGCTTAATGAAAGAGAGCTGGACATATTTGACAGAAGGATTTTCTCAGACAGCCCTCAAACACTTCAACAAATAGGTGAAGTATACTCAATCTCCCGCGAACGGGTCAGACAGATCGAGAATAATATTTTAAAGAAAATGAAAACCTATTTCAAAAAAGACATGCCTGATTTTGACGTGTACGATCACAACCAATAAATTGCAATTTATTTTTATAGTAAGGTAAAGCGGATTATGAAAAAAAGTCTTGTTTGTGTTCTTCTCATTTTTGTCTTAAGTTTTTTTATAGCAGGCTGCACAGAGCTTAAACAAAATATTAAACCTTCCGGTTCTCAAATAGTCCATAAAAAGGAAATCAAAGAAGACCCTTCTCTTTCAGCAAATTACTATTATCTTGAATCCCGTATTCACATTAATAACAAAGACTATAAAAATGCGATTACATCTCTGGAAAAAGCAATGTCCAGCGATCCTGATTCGTTTACATTAACCAGGGAACTTGCCCAGCTGTATTTGAAACAAAATAATGATAAAAAAGCTCTGGAGCTTGCAGAAAAACTTGTCGGGCAAAATCCTGATAATGTTGATGGATTGCTTTTTTTGATTCAACTTAAAAAAGACACCATGGATAAAAAGGAGCTGGTTGAAATTTTAAACAAAATTCTATCCCTTGATCCAAAAAACAAGGAAACATTTCTTCGTCTTGCCAAAATATATATTAATGGGAGAAACAACTTAGAAGCTCTGGTGCTGCTAAAAAAAATGGTTGACCTGTTTCCTGACTATTATGTTGCCTGGTTTTATCTTGGAAAAGTTTATCTGGCTGAGAAACAATATAATCTTGCAAAAACCCAATTTTTGAAAACAATTGAGCTTGAGCCGGACCTTGTGGAGCCGCGATTTCAATTGATAAAAATTTTCTATCTTCAAAATAACACTGAAAATGATCAAAAAGTATTAGATGCATACAAAGAAATACTTGAAATAGAGCCGGGAAATTATCAAGCGAAATTAGGTGTAGCACTTCACTATTATAAAAACAAAAACAAAACTGACGCAGCAACCATGTTCAAGGACATTGCCCAGGATTTTGAAAGCGATTCCAGGATAATCATGATGGCTGTGAACGAATATATTTCCGGCAAAAAATATGAAGATGCCGTGATTGTTTTCTCCCAAATGCTTAAAGGAAATCCTGAAAATCAAACTCTAAACTTTTTTGCAGGTATTGCCTATGAAGAGATTGAAGATTTCAAAAAAGCTGCTTTCCATTATGAAAAGATCAAACCCGGCCATTCTCAATATAAAAAAACCATCTTGACTATTGCCTTTCTCTACCAAAAGTCAGGGGACACCCGGAAAGCCATAACTTTTCTTGAAGAAAAGTATCAATCCTTTCCAAAAGATATCGATATTATAAGTTATCTTGCCTCATTTTATGAAAATGATGAAAACTATGAAAAAACTATCAGTCTCTATAAAAAAGGGCTGGAAAATTCTCCTGAAAATACAACACTGCTGTTCAGGCTTGGAGCAGTGCAGGATAAGGCAGGTTTTAAAGCCGACAGCATCATTGCCATGAAAAAGATAATTGAAATTGATCCAAAAAATGCCAGTGCCTTGAACTATCTGGGCTATTCCTATGCAGACCAGGGAATAAAATTAGATGAGGCACTTTTGCTTATTAAAAAAGCACACGAGATTAAACCCAATGACGGATATATAACCGACAGCCTGGGCTGGATCTATTACAAGAGGGGTGAGTATGAAAACGCTATTAAATATCTTGAAAAGGCGGCTGAACTAACATCTTTTGAAACAATCATTTCAGACCATCTTGGTGATGCTTATCAAATTACAAATCAGTTTAAAAAAGCATTGAACACCTATAAAAAAGCCATAGCTAACGCCAAAGAAGGGGACAAAGAAAAAGTCATAGAACTTAAACAAAAAATTAAGGCAGTTCAAAAAAAATTAAATGATTAGCAAAAACTTATTTATTGTATTAATCCTGATTCTCTCGGGTTGTGCGCAGCACCGACCTGTAACCAATCCTTTACTTGATAAAAAAGCTCTTTTTTATGCAAATTACGCACAATCTTTTAATGAGCACGTTACGACCAGCAAGGGAACCGGCTGGGTGACGCTAGCATTGGGAACAAAAACGGACAAGTTTAGAATTGCCTGGGTTGCAGCCTCTCCCAATAAAATCAGGATCACCATGCTCATGGCCGGCCATCCAGTGAAAACCGTTGTGGCATCGGGCAAAAAAATTACTTTAATTTCCCATACAGGAGAACATTCCCAATACTCGGTTACTACAAAAGATCCAAGCCTGGATGGCTATATCAAGGTTCCGATAAAATTGTCTGAAATGATATCCATTTTATTGGGACATTTACCTGTAAAACCCTTTGACAATGCTTATTTTTCACCCCATGACTCCTCTTTTACCAGTATTTCATTGGAAAAGAACTGGAAAGGGACGACCCAGACCCTGCATTTTGATGACCAGGGTAAAATAGACCGCCTCAACTCCACTGATTTTTCAGGAAAACAATTGTATGAAGTGATTATCACCCAATACAAAACATACTATTTTGGCGAGGTTCCTGAAAAAATTGAAATCACGGATAAAAATAACAAAAAACTGCTATTGCACATCACAAATTTTCAGCCCAACCCCCCCATAAAAGCGTCTGTATTCAGGTTGACAGAACCTGGATAGTGACCATTATTAAGATAATTTACAAACAAAATTCCTCAAAGGAGATGCTATAAAATGATTCACAAAAGTGTAGACAATGCCAAAACAAGTGGGGGTTGCCCGTCACAGGGTGGCGGCCAGGATATGGCTGCCAGACAGAAGTTGGAAGATGACAAAATTAAAACCTCTCTTTCAAAAATAAAACACAAAATTTTTGTCTTAAGCGGTAAGGGCGGGGTTGGTAAAAGCAGTGTCTCTGCCAATCTTGCAGCAAGTCTTGCTAAAAAAGGATATAAAACAGGTCTGATGGATGTCGATGTCCACGGCCCCTCCATTGCCCAGATGTTGGGGCTTACAGAACTCTTAGAGATTTCTGAAAACCAGTTATTGATTCCAAAACAGGTCAATGGCAGCCTTAAAGTTGTTTCAGTCCAGGCATTGATGCAGGACAAGGACCAGGCCATTATCTGGCGAGGCCCTGCCAAAACAGGAATGATCAAACAATTTGTCAGTTCAGTGGAATGGGGAGATCTTGATTTTTTAATTATTGATGCACCTCCTGGAACGGGTGATGAACCCTTAACTGTTGTACAGACTATCCCTGAAGCTTTGGGTGTGATTGTTACCACCCCCCAGGAAGTCGCACTGGCAGACATTAGAAAATCCATTTCTTTTTGCAAAACAGTTCATTTAAAAACCCTGGGGATTGTGGAGAATATGGCAGGATTCAAATGCCCTCATTGCAATGAGGCTATTGACTTATTCAGTTCAGGCGGTGGTGCAAAAACAGCAAAAGAGCAGGGGCTAGAATTTTTGGGGTCTCTCCCCTTTGACACTCAGGTGGTAGCATCAGGGGACAGTGGTGTTCCCATGATGTCCCAGGACAAGGAAACACAATTTACAAAAGCATTTGATATTTTAGTGGAAAACATCCTTAAACAATTATAAATACGCTATTGAATGATAATTTTGAAAAAGCCAGGGAATTAAAAGATCTTCTGAATCAAAGAGAG
>JABIYQ010000521.1 GCA_018702715.1 Desulfobacula sp.
AAGAGGTATGGATAGAGCGTTCGTCAGTCGCTCTACGTAATCTATGATTCCTCCGGCGGACAAACAGACGCTAACCCATCGTGTATTGAAAGTGGAACTTGGTAAGCCCGTATTGATAGTACGATTGTCAGAGAACTATGTATATAAGGATCGATGGCTGCAGTTAGAAAAATCTATATTGCAATTGAATTTTGACTGACTGATCCACCGGCGTTAAGAACACTTAGAAGAAAACCCCGGCTCTTACCTGCCCAAAAAAGAACCTGAAATGAAAGAAGCTGTCCAAATTGATCTGAACCGGTCCATGGACGAGATCCGGGCGGAGCTTTCCAAATATCCTGTTGCCACAAGACTTTCCTTAACCGGTAAAATTATTGTGGGAAGGGATATTGCCCATGCAAAATTTATGGAAGGCCTTGAAGCAGGCAATGGTTTGCCCGAATACCTGAAAAATCATATTATTTATTATGCAGGTCCCGCCAAAACTCCTGATGGTGAGGCTTCCGGAGCATTTGGCCCCACTACGGCAGGAAGGATGGACCCCTATGTGCCCATCTTCCAGAAAGAGGGCGCTTCCATGATCATGCTGGCAAAAGGGAATAGAAGCAAACAGGTGACTGATGCGTGCAAAGAATACGGTGGATTTTACCTGGGCTCTCCCGGTGGTCCCGCTGCCCGTCTTGGAAAAGACTTTATCAAGAAAGTTGAATTGGTCGAATACGAAGAACTGGGCATGGAAGCTGTTTATATGATCACGGTTGAAAATTTTCCTGCTTTTATTATTGTTGATGATAAGGGTAATGACTTTTATGCGGATCTTCTGTAACGCTTATTTTAGCTTTTAAAGCCCTGGAAGAGATTTTTAATCGATTTCAGATTTTGTATCGTGGAGTGAAGTGCTCTGTTATCTTGCTAGCTCAAAGAGCTCAAATTTAGATGCTTTCTTGTCAAAAGTAATGACTTTGTCACACCCTTCATAATTGGCAGAATGAGCTATTAATAGTTCTGAAAGATCATCTGTACGGTTCAAAAGACAGTCAAAGAAAGATCAGTGATATAGTAGAAGAAAATTAACTGCAGCACACCCTTTTAAAGAGATTTATCATCATTTAAATGTCTCTGCTAGTCCTTCATTGTTCCAAATTATTTTTCCTCTGTTGGCTCGTTCTACAAGTGTAATTGCACTTGAAGGACAAATTCCCACACAAAATCCGCAACTCCAGCACTTATTGTCGTCAATATTTATCAAGGACTTCTCTTTATCAACCGTTATTACCTTATAAATACAAGTTTCAGCACATCTACCGCATAAGTTGCATTTTTCCGATTTTATTACAGGAACATAGGGACAATCAGGCGGCACAACATGGGGATATTTTTCTTCCGATTTAAGGCTGATCCCATCTTTTATAAAATTGTACGCCTTCCCTTTAAACTCGTCGATATTTTTATATCCTTTATTTCGCATCCACCGTGTAATTCCGGAATGAATTTTGTCAACAACCTTAAAGCCGCGAAAATAAAGAGCTGAGCCTATGCCTACCAATGGGCAGCCACAAAGCAGATACTGCAAAGCGTCGTCAGTTCTATAAATTCCTCCCACTCCAATTATCGGAATATCAGACGATTTTCTAATCCGAACAATCCTTCCCAGCGAATAGGGTAGAAATGTTCTTCCCATAACGTATCCGCCGATCGTCGGTGCTCCGAATGGGACTTCGTTTTCCACATCGATAATTATTCCGCCTGGTGCGTTGTGGGCGGTAATAAAGTCTAGGCCGGCATTTTTACCTATAGAAACAAATGACTCCAGTGGTTCGATAGTAGGGCTTATTTTCATACCAATTGGAAAGGAAGTGTATTTTTTTATTTCAGATATAATGGCGCCTGCCTGTCGAAAACTTTTGGAAAACACGGTAACTGCTGATGGAGAAGAAAAATTGAGTTCAATCATATCGGCACCTGCTTTTTCAAAGGCTTTTGCCTGTTTGACCCAATTGGAAATATTTGTTGGATCTTCGAAAAAACTCACGATTAATACGACAGAATATTTTCTACAAATACCGGCCATCATTGAAACCTTATCCAAAATTTGGTCTCGTTCTTCAACATGAGGAGCAGCTAAAGAATAAAGACTGCCGCCTTCCTTGAAACCTCTTCCGAATTTATTCAACGGAAACTGATACGGTCTGACTCTAATTCTGAATTCACCCGGCGTTGTAAAAGTCTTGGTAACAATACCGCCAACATTCATTTTGGTCAGAATTTTGACTTGAGACAAATCTGATCCGCACTCGGAAGAAGATACGATGACAGGACTTTTAAATTTCAAACCGGCCAATTGGACCGATACATCAATATCGTTATTCATAAAAATATCCCCTTAGTGTGTTTGGTTTCTGGTACAAGTTTAAAAATCTTATTCAATAATACCTTATCCTTCATGCCATCCTTGTATAGAAAAGGAAAAAATATCTTGGACTAACCATAGACCATCAATTTTATAATATCAAGAGACTTCAATTTTTTACCACGAGTCTTTAAAAATAAATTAAAATAATTGACAGCACAAAAATAGTGGTCTATGGTTAGTCCATTACAATTATATGTTAAGAGAGGTATTTTTGGACTATTTATTTAAGCCAATATCTGATGAGAAACAAGCCCACGAGAAAATAGTGGCACAAATTAAGAGAGCAATTTTTGAAAGACAAATACCCCCTGGACAGAAACTTCAGAGCGAAAGAGAACTTACAGAAATTTTTAATACCAGCCGGGTAACAGTTCGTTCAGCAATACTGACTCTTAAAAATGATGGCTTGCTCTATGTGAAAAAAGGCACTGGCGGCGGCACGTTTGTCACCAAAGATATTGCTGGAACTAAAATCTCAGAATTACTTCATGATATTATCCAGTGGAAGAATATCAGTATCGAGCATGTAATTGACGTCAGGGGCATTATTGAACCTAGTATTGCCTATTATGCAGCTAAAAACAGAACTGATGAAGATATCGAAAAAATATGGACCTCCATTGCCGATCTGGAACGATCCTTTAATCAGAAAGAAACATTTCAGAGCCAGGATGAGCACTTTCACAAGGCCCTGGCAGATGCTGCGCATAATCCCCTTTTAAGTGTGTTCCAAGCTTCGCTTATTGATCTGCTGTTTAAGTTCATTTCCTCCATTAAATGGCATGATGAGGAAAAAGAGAGCATGTCTTTATATCATAAAAAGATAGCCAGAAAAGTTGAGGAACAGGACACAAGCGGGGCCCGCAAAATGATGGTGGAGCATTTAGTAGACATGCGTCAAATGCTGGCTCGCTATCCACTTGAGGATGTTCTGAAATAAACGGCATATTAGCAGGGGTATACGTAAATGATAGATATGTAACCGATAGGGTGTCTGTGATTGTGATATTTATGATATTAATTTTTGCCGCAGGTCTTTAGCGGATATTTTTTTATCATATTTTTTTAAATACCTTAATTGAAAAAGGAGAAGTGAAATGAAGAAATTATTAATCAGTTTAACCGTTTTACTCGTCATCACTATGTTTTTTGTACCTGTACATGCTAAAACAACCCTTAAGATGGTAACCTTTCTGCCCAAAGGCAACGTCAATATGACTGCTTTTATGGCATTTGTGGATTCTGTAAATAAAAAAGCAAACGGTGAATTGGAAATAAAATATATCGGGGGTCCGGAAACCATGCCGGGCTTCAAGCAGTTCGAGGCACTTAGAAACGGAGTTGTTGATATGATTTTCGGTTGTGAATCCTATTATGGCAGACAGGTTACAGGCGCTGCATACAGCCATCTTACCCGCCTTGATCCTACTAAAGAGCGACAAAACGGATATCATGCCTTCCGAAATGAACTTTTTAAAAAACACAATATCCATTACCTGGGACGGGCTGAGTTTGGCGTGTGGTTCCAAATTTTCACTAACAAATATGCAAAGAATCTTGATGACCTGAAAGGACAGAAAATTCGTGTTTCCGGTACTTACGAACCGTTTGTCAAACGTCTAGGTGCAGTACCGGTAACAATGCCGGGTTCAGATATCTATACAGCCCTTGAAAGAGGTACAATCGACGGATATGCCTGGGCAGTCCTTGGAAATGTGCAAATGGGATGGGTGGATGTCTGTAAATATATTATCGAGCCTAGAATTTATCAGATGAATATTGAAGCGCTGATCAATCAAAAAACATGGGAAAAACTTCCTAAACACCTCCAAACGTTACTAACGGACAGTATGATCGAAAATGAGAAGGAATACAGTTCTATTATGGCCGGCATTGCCGAAAAAGAATATACACAAATGCAGGCAAAAGGGATGAAAGTTATTCAGTTCACACCTGATGAAACCAAAGCCTATGTCGAGCTGGCCTATGAAGCGGGATGGGATGAAGTTATCAAGGAAAATTCGTCTCTGGGACCTAAACTTAAAAAAATGCTTACACCTTAACATTACTGAACCAAAAAACTTTGAATTGCTTCTCTCAAATAAATTTTCAAAAAAATGGGAGCAGCAATTCATAGTTGTTTCAATCTTAACTATATGCCAACCGCTTTGAGTTTAAAATTAGGACAAAAACAATGAATTTTTTTCAAAAAATTGGCCGCATAATAGACAGGATTTTAGTTGGGTTAGCATGGTTTAGCGGTGCGTTAATGATTTTTTCTCTTGTTTCAGTCTGTATTGATGTAGTTATGCGGTATTTTTTTAACAGTCCAAGCGGATGGATACTTCAAATCAGTGAATATATTCTTCTTTATATCCCATTTTTATCAGCTGCTTATGTTCTGAAAGAAGATGGCCACATAAAGGTTGACATCATTCTCAACTTTCTAAACAAAAAAACTGAGGCGATGCTTAATACTGTGACATCCATTCTAGGAGCTATAGTCCTTTTTATACTGACCTATTATGGAGTGATTGTCACTTTTGATTTTTACGTCAGAAAAGTTCCCACCTTGAAATATCTGAAGATACCAGAATTTTTAGTAATTATCGTTATCCCTGTGGGATGTTTTTTATTTGCTCTCCAGTTTATCCGAAGAGCAAATAAATACTACCAAAAATATAAAAATGAAACTGCTGAACACATTATATATAAAAAAAATTGCAACTCATAGTAAATAGAAGGAATCGGCATGGATTGGTCATTAACTTTAACGCTTCTACTCGGTCTTATGGCACTATTAATGCTCATCGGCACTCCTGTGGCAGTGGCTTTTCTGATTGTAGACGTTATTGGGGCAATTTTGTTCCTTGGCGGAGAAATGGGCATTATTCAGATTATTTTAAACATGAAGGAGAGTCTTACTTCTTTCAGCCTTCTGCCCGTACCGCTTTTTATACTTATGGGCGAAGTTATGTTCCATTCCAAATTGGGATTTAAGGCGATTGATGCGACGGATCAGTGGATCGGAAAAATTCCCGGGCGGCTCTCTCTTCTGTCCATCATCGGAGGGGCTCTTTTTTCGACCATGAGTGGCTCAACGCTTGCCACAACATCGATCCTTGGATCTTTATTGGTACCAGACATGGAAAAAAGAGGATATCACAAAAGCATGTCATTAGGACCTATTATGGGGAGCGGAGGCCTTTCTATGCTCATACCGCCAAGTGCTCTTGCCATTCTTCTTGCGGCCTTAAATCAAATCTCGGTTGGAGGACTTCTTATCGCCGGGATCCTGCCGGGATTCCTAATGGCATTTTTATATGGAAGTTATGTAGTGATCCGTTGTCACCTTCAGCCTCATCTTGCACCCCCATACCAGCAAGAGCCTGTTCCTGTCTTAGATAGGATTAAAGGAAGTATCATCCATATCTTCCCCATAGGTCTCATCATATTTCTGGTAATAGGTTTAATTTTTCTGGGAGTTGCAACACCGTCGGAAGCAGCAGCTCTTGGGTCCATGGGAACCATTCTGATTGCAATAGTATATGGGCAGATGAATTTTGCCGTCATGAAAGCCAGTATCATGGGCACTCTCAAGATAACTTCCATGATGTTCATGATTATTACAGGCTCTATGATTTTTAGTCAGATTCTGGCCTTTTCAGGGGCCAGCGCCGGTATTATCGAAACGGTCATCGGACTTGATCTATCACCTATCATGGTTCTTATTGCCATGCAATGTGTACTTTTGTTTTTGGGCTGCTTTATGGATAACCTGTCCATGGTGATGATCGCCATTCCCATATTTTTGCCTGTTGTAGAGGCTTTACATTTTAACACGCTTTGGTTTGCTCTGATTATGTTGATAAATATGGAAATGGCGAATACCACACCACCCTTCGGCTTGCTGCTATTCGTAATGAAGGGAGTAGCCCCAAAGAATACAACGATGATAGACGTGTATAAGGCAGGTATCCCTTTTCTTATGTGTGATGCTGTGGTGATGATTTTAGTTATGGTTTTTCCGCAAATAGCACTTTATCTACCAGAATTGATGAAATAACAAACTGATAATAGAAGTAATGTAGTACTGGAGGCTCTATGATATTTAAGATAGGTGTTGATGTCGGTGGAACATTTACCGATTTTCTTCTCATGGATAATGATGGCAACTCTGATATTTTTAAGGTATTATCTTCACCTGAAGATCCATCCATAGCAGTTATGAACGGACTGAACCAGATGGCAGAGAAAAAAGGAATCAGCCTTTCATCATTTCTGGGTAAAATCGAAATCATTGTTCATGGAACAACCGTTACAACAAATGCCGTACTGACAGGGAATGTCTCGAAGACAGGACTTCTTACCACGAAAGGGTTCAGAGATGCACTCCAGATGAGACGGGGCATAAGAGAAGAACTCTACAATAATAAATACCTTCAGCCAGAACCTATTGTCCCCAGACACCTTCGATTTCCAGTTCTTGAACGGATTAATTATGCCGGGGATCTTGTTGAAAAATTAGATGAAAAAGATGTTATAAAAGCGATTGAGCTTTTTAAAGAACAGGGCATGGAGGCTCTTGCTGTCTGTTTTATGCATTCTTATGCCAACAATACCAATGAGCGCAAAGCCGAAGAAATTCTTCGCAAACATATGCCGGATGTATATCTCTCTGTTTCTTCATCAGTTCTTCCTCAGATCAGGTTTTATGATAGAGTGAGTACTACGGTTCTTAATGCCGCGGTGGGACCCATTTTAAAGGGTTATCTTTCAAGACTCTCCATCCGCCTTTCAGAAAACGGATTTTCGGGAATATTTTTAATCATGCAGTCAAACGGTGGTGTAACAACACCTGAAGCTGTAATTGAACTTGCAGCAAGCACGCTTCTTTCAGGGCCTGCTGCTGCACCTATAGCCGGGATTGCCTATGCTGATCTGCATGGACAAAAAAGTTTTATTACCGTGGATATGGGAGGAACGAGTTTTGATGCTGCACTTATTAAAGATGCTCAGCCGCTGGTAACAATGGATGGAAAGGTTGATCGCAAGGCTCTTGCATTGCCGATGATGGAAATAAACACCATTGGGGCGGGCGGTGGCAGCATCGCATGGATTGATGAAGGGGGGCTGCTCCGAATGGGCCCTAAAAGCGCAGGGGCACGTCCTGGACCGGTATGTTACGGTCTTGGAGGAAAAGAACCTAGTTGCAGCGATGCCAATTTGATTTTGGGTTATCTGAGTTCCGATTTTTTTGCAGGAGGGGAGATGAAGCTGGACAAAAAGGCTGCAGAAGTCGCTATTAAAAAGACGGTTGCTAAACCAATGGAAATGGATCTTATTGAGGCAGCATATGGCATGTATCATATAATGAATGTGAATATGGCCTCAGCTATTCGCGAGATTTCTGTTCAGCGAGGATTTGATCCTAGAGATTTTCTCTTAGTGTGCGGAGGCGGAGCAGGACCAATACACGCTGCCATGATTGCCCTTGAGCTTGATATTTCAAAAATCCTGATTCCCAAGGAGTCCTCAATTTTTTGTGCTGCGGGAATGCTTCTTTCCGATTTGAAGCACGATTTTGTCAGGAGCTTTCATACACCTTTTTCTTCTAAAAGTATTCAAAAACAACATTTTCTCTCCCTGATTACAGATCTTGAATCCGGAGGAGAAAAAATTCTTTCAAGTGAGCATATCCCAAAAGGAAAGCGCAGGTTTCATTTTTTCCTTGATCTTCGTTATGTCGGACAGTATCACGAAGTAAGTGTGCCTGCTGAAATTGATGATATTAAGGCAATGAGATTTGAAAAAATTGCAGACAGCTTTCACGCCGAACACAACCGACTTTACGGCTACGACTTAAAAGATGAAGAAACCACTATGGAATTGGTCAATATAAGAATGACAGCCATAGGATCTACTGACAAACCTGCTTTCCGAAAAGAAATATTTGAAGGAACTGACGCTTCCCTGGCTTTAAAGGGGAAGAGACAAGTGTTCATACCATCAAAGATGGATTTCATGTTAATTGATATTTATGACGGGGGCAAAACCGGGTACGGGAATAGAATAAAAGGACCTGCAATTATCGAACAAAAAAACACAACGATTTTTGTTCCATCCATGTTTGAAGTTGAATGCGATCAATATGGAAGCTTTATGATGACTATAATTAAAAATAAGGCTCAGACACATGATGAAAAGAGAGGAACCAATGGAAAATAAAATTGACCAGATTTTAGCCTCTGTTTTTCAAAGGAGGTTTAAATCCATTACCGAGGAAATGGGGCTTACCCTGTTAAGGACGACACGGTCTCCGATTTTGAATGAAGCAAGAGACTTTGTCACTGGGCTTTATGATCATCAAGGCAGAATGTTGGAGCAGACAGAATATATACCGGTACTCGCCTTTGCGATTCAGCCGGCATTAGAATATATTGTCCGCTATTTTGGAGACGACATTTTTGAAGGTGACGTTATTATCCACAATGATGTTTTTTCAGGTGGAAATCAGAACAATGATGTGGCAGTATTCAAGCCGATTTTTCATGAAGGCAGGCTTATTGGCTGGGCGGCCTGCAAAGGACATCAGGCAGACATAGGAGGTGCTGTAGCAGGAGGATATAACCCGGAGGCAAGGGAAGTCTGGCAGGAGGCACTTCGAATTACGCCGGTAAAAATTTATGAGGCCGGGAAATTTCGAAAGGATGTCTGGGATATGATCTTTGCCAATATCCGATACAAAATAGTGGAAGAAGACATAAAAGCAGAAATGGGGGGCTGCATTGTAGGAGAAAGGGGAGTAAAAGCACTTCTTGAAAGATATGGCATTCCAAAATTCCAAAATCATGTTAATTACCTTTTTGATGTTACTGAAAAAATGGTTAGAAAAGAGATCGACCGGATCCCCGACGGGATCTATCCGGGTGAGAGCTATGTCTTTTATGATGGTATTCATGAAGCCTCAAAAATGAAAATCAATTTAAATGTTGTTGTTAAAGGGGATAAGATCATTTTTGACTACTCGGGCTCTGATTCCCAGACAGAAGGCTTTGTTAATGCTCCCCTTGCCGCGACTTCATCTGCAGTTCTATTGACTTTCCTTATGCTTATTAATCCGGATATCCCCCACAATGACGGCATTATAAGACCAATAAAAATTGTAAGTCCAAAGGGTACTTTCCTGAATGCTGAATATCCGGCTGCAACAACCTTTGGCAATAGTATAACAGGCCCCAATGCAGATGCTATTATGAAAGCTTTCTCCACTATCCTCTCAAAAAAAGTTACTGCAGGCTGGAATCGGTTTCTTGGATTCACACTTACCGGTAAAGACCCGAGGAATAAACGGTCATATGTGGATATCTTGTTTCTGGCCTTGAAAGGGGGTTCGGGAGGAACTTATATGGCAGACGGATATGATCACATCGGCCTAATCAATTGTGCTGGTGGGATCTTGGCACAAGATTATGAGATGTTTGAGATCCAGGACCCGCATTTCCTTGTCAAACATGAATATTTGCGGGATTCAGCTGGTGCCGGGCAGTGGCGGGGAGGCCTGGGCGTTGAGACCATATTTGAAATATATGGTGAAAATGTTACAGGAATCGCCTTTGGAGATGGTGTGGAAGAAGAGGCAAGAGCTTTTGGTCTTTTTGGTGGGAAAGAAGGTTCCATCAATAAAGTTGAACTTCTTTATCCGGACGGTACTATTAGAATCGCCAAGTCCAAGGAGATTATAAGGGATATTCCAAAAAACACGCTTTTCCAAAATATAGCAGGTGGCGGCGGTGGATATGGTGACCCTTTTTTAAGACCGGTTGACAGAGTATTGGACGATGTTAAAAATGAACTGGTTTCAACTAAAAGAGCAAAAAAGGACTATGGCGTTGTGATTGATGAGGTTACGATGGATGTTGATCAGGAGGCTACAAAGAGTTTAAGGAGACGAAGCTGATGGGCCTTCCATATGTGGATCATATCGGAATCATCGTAGAAAATCTGGAAAAAAGTATCGCTTTTTTTACGTCTCTTTTTGGTCTCAAATCAACCGGGATCAAGGAGATGGATGAAGTCGGGTTGAGAATTGCGACATTAAAGGCAAAAAATATAGACATTGAATTGATTCAGTATAAAAAGACTGAAAATAATTTTGGGAAAAAAATTATGGGAAAAACCATTGGTGTTAATCATTTTTCCATAAAGACAGACAATGTTGAAGCATCAGTAAAGGAGTTTCAAAAGAAAGGTATAAAAGTTATGGAAGGATTTCCACGGACCGGGAGTCATGGCAGTGTCGCCTTTTTTGAACAGGAAACTACTCAAAAAATATTATTGGAAATTTGTGGAGAAATAAAAACCCGATAATTTCACTTGATAATCAACAAATGTTTGTCAGCCGGATCATAAGCAAAATATACAGGAGGATGAGGATGCCATTTTACAAAGTAAGAAAACTTTGGAATGAAAAGATAGAAACCCTGTCAAGGGATGAAATACGTGCACTGCAACTCAAAAGACTGAAAAAACAGGTAAGTTATAATTATCAAAATTCTCTTTTTTACCGCAATAAAATGGATGATGCAGGTGCAAAGCCCGGAGACATACAAAGCTTTGAGACTTTTTCAAAAATACCTCTCATGACAAAAGATGAACAAAGAAAAACCCAGGAAGAATCAATTGAAAGGTACGGTAATCCTTATGCCCTTATGGCGTGTGCACCCAGAGAAAAAATTGTAAGGATTAATTCAACCTCAGGCACTACTGGTATGCCCACCCTTTATACTTTAACACAACATGATATAGATGTGGTAAATGAGATGCATGCTAGAAAATACTGGCGTGCTGGGATCAGGCCGGGAGACATAATGATCCAGGCCCTTTCGCTTTCCATGTTTACAGGAGGCCTTCCTTTGTCCCAGGGGATCATGCATATGGGAGCCTGTGTAGTACCGATAGGTATTGAGGGTGGAACCAAAAGGGTGCTTGATTTTATCAGGCTGACAGCACCTGCTGCCATAATTGCTACTCCTTCCTTTGGCCAGTATATGATTGAAAAATGTCCACAAATTATTGGAAAAGATGCAAAAGACCTGGGTTTAAAATGGTTCTTTTGTGCAGGTGAACCAGGAGGCGGGAATCCGGAAGTAAGAAAAATGCTTGCCCAGGGGTTTGGAGCCAAAGTTTTTGATCATACAGGAGGGGGGCACGCTTTCCATGGTATTTCCTGTGATGAACCCCCGGAACAATTCAGCGGTATGCATTTTATCTCTGAGGATCATTGTCTTCTAGAACTTCTGGATCCAAACACAAAAAAACCAATAGAAATTGAGGATAACGCGTCAGGTGAAATGGTATTTACTTTCCTGGACTGGGAGGGCGGGCCTTTGATGCGTTATTCGCTGGGTGATATACTCCGGGTTTCAGTTAATCCCTGCCAATGCGGTATGCCTGGTATGAGATTCAAGATCATCGGACGTGCAGATGATATGTTGATTATAAAAGGAGTTAATGTTTATCCCGAGGCCGTCAAAACTGCCATATTAAAATTCAGGCCAAAAGTAACCGGTTTTTTTCAGATTCTTTTGAACAAGCCCGGACCGCTGGTGGAACCGCCTTTGAACATCATGCTTGAATACGATAAATCGGTTTCCAAAGCTGAGCTTCCTTTGCTTGAAGAAAAAATGCTTTCCCTTTTCAAAGAAGAGGTGAGAATCGCACCTCAATTGGAGTGGGTATCTGCTGAGACCCTTCCCAGAGAAATGAAAAAAACAAACTTTATCAAAATTAAAGAGATCAATGCATAGATGAGCTTATCGTGAAAAAATTATACGAAATGGTAGATAGATCCATAGACAGGATTTTATCAGCAACGGGATTATTTTCTGTAGTTTTGATGGTGTTGCTTTCATTATTTATTTCAATACAGGTTTTCTCTAGATACTTTCTGAGTATGCATATTCCCGGATTATTTGATCTGTCTATATATTCTCTCATTATTTTTACTTTTCTTTCAGCAGCATATACATTGAGAGAAGGCCGGCACATTTCTGTGGATCTTTTGTCCGGTCATCTATCCGATGGTGCAAAGGTTGGGTTTAAAATAGCGGCCTATACTATATCTCTTTTCTTTATTGTCATCCTAGGCAGGGTCAGCTGGCAATGGGCATATAACTCTTTTTCATCCGGAGCAATGACAATTTCCGAGACTCCAATACCCAAAGGAATTCTTATATCATCTATTACACTGGGATCTTTGTTACTTTTTTTGCAAATAATTAGAATGATTATATCATTATCAATTCAATCCTCTCATTTATTTAATTTTAAAAATTTTGTTAAAGACAAATGGAATAATCCGTTTGTTTTCATGGTAATTTTTCTTGCTGGATTAATCATAGGACTCATAATAACCTTATACATCAATGAAATTGTGGGAATATGTTTAATTGCTCTTTTTGCTTTGCTATGTGGTATGCCGGTATTCCTGGCTCTGGGCTTTACAGGCAGTATCGGCATGTATGTATTGATAGGTGAATCAACATTAAAGCAATTGCCGTTCCTTGCTTATAAATCAGTGGAAAGCTTTCCATTGACATGCCTGCCGCTTTTTATAATTGCAGGAATAATTATGGAAAAGGGAAAAATTGTTGAGGATGTTTTTTTGTTCTTTAGATATTTTGCAGGCAATTTCATTTCAGCTCCACTTATATCGACTATTCTGGTAGGCGGCTTTTTTTGTGCTATCAGCGGATCGAGCGTGGCAACAACTTCGCTTATTGCAGCAGTTTCTTTGCCTATATTAATCAGCAACGGATATAAAAAATCAATTTCTTCTGGTGTGGTTGCCGGTTCTACAATTGGCACAGTGATTCCGCCTTCCATCGGGTATGTCTTGTTTGAGGGATAAGAACTTGCTTTTTGTTAACCAAACCATAAAAAATCCTCCATAAACCGAGATATTATCTCCACCCTGATACAGGTACAACATGTTGTACCTGTATCAGGGCAACAAATTTAA
>JABIYQ010000181.1 GCA_018702715.1 Desulfobacula sp.
AATGCCTGGGCTGCATCATTGTAACCCATTGCATTTCTTTCAATTTTATCCCAGACTCCCATGTGGGAGAAAAAGAGTTCACAGTTTGCAAAAGCACCAGAACCGGCATTACCAACACCCACTTTTTTTCCAACAAGATCTTTTACACTTTTAATTCCAGAACCTTTACGTGTAACCAACTGACCTGGTGCACCATAGAGCCATGCAACAGCCATGACATCTTCATACTTTTTGGTATCATTTTTCATCATGCCGTTTCGACCCAGGTAAACATGACCGGAATAAACAACACTAAACTGTTGTTTACCGGAATTTGTTTTTCTCAGGTTTTCCACTGAACCTGCTGAAGACTGTGCCTGCACTTTAAATGTAGCAGACGCTTTTACCGGTTTGTAGACTTGAACAGCATTGGCAACTACCTGGAATGTACCACCGGCAGGACCTCCACCGAATACGAGTCTTTCTTTTGCAAAGGCGGTTTGGCAAAATGCCATAGTGAGTAAAGCGATAAATCCAATGAGCAATAAATTTTTACTTTTCATACGATCCTCCATTTTGTTGATGTTAAAACCTTAAAACCATTTTTACCGTTTAGTACACTACTAAATATTGAGTCAATGAATCAATTGGAGGATTTCTGATTCTGGTGTAGGTAAATTTCTTACAAGCTCCATATGCTTGAGTTGATTACTTTGGCAATATACATTTTACCAAAATCATAAAAAGATATGGCGTTTTTAACCAAAAAACTATGCCCATGGTATTCAAGCATTAAAATTTTTTAATGACGCTTATTTAAAAATAATCTCATCTGCTGAAGAAAGGATATGGGAAAACCTCTGACCGTTTTTAGACTTCTCTTTATAAAACTTAAGGCAGTTTTTAATAATCAGTAAGACATCATCATGGGTGTGAAGTCCCGGAACCTCCATGGCAAGCCTGGGATGGCGCCCCAATCTTCCGCCAAGCATCACCCGAAATCCTTTTTCTTTTTCCCGTATGGTTCCTGTAGGACATTCGCTGATGCATTTGGCACACATCAAACATTGATTATAATCAATCAAAGGGTATTCATTTTCCAGATCAAGTATGATGGCGTTTTCCTTACAAACTTCCACGCAGGCATTGCACAATATGCATGTTTCATTTGTGATCCCCGGAAGAACTGCTCCAATGATACCGATATCAACGATCTGAGGTCTTGAGCAGGCATTAGGGCAATCAGAAAGCGCAATCCTGAACTCGTGATGAAACTTTAGATCGCCTTTTACACTTTGTTTTAAAAAAGAAAGTATATCCTCTTTTTCAATAATATCTTCAATATCCTTTGCAAGCCGGGTTGCCGAATTTGCTGTATTAGGGCATCCTGAACCTCCAAAGCAAGTGGTAACCTCATATCCTTTTATTTCTTTTTCCATTCCACCCTTGGACAGAAATTTTTTCTTTAATTCATTTACATCTGAAAATTCAACAGATAACTTTGCTTTTTGCTGAGCATAGGCCTCAACCTTTTTCTTAACTTTTTTTCTTACAAAAAATGGGACTTTATTAATGGCTCTTTCTGCTTCTTCAGACCATTTCATGAAAGAATCTCGCCCCGGGCACTGACCACAACTTCTTCAAACGGAATCTGCACCCCAGATTTTTCAAGGGCCTTTTTAACAATCATCGGCATGGCTGAACAACAAGGCACTTCCATGATAACTGATGTAATACTCTTTATACCGGACACTTTAAATACCTGGGAAAGCTTTTCAACGTACTCATCCGCATCATCAAATTTGGGACAGCCGATCATTACAGCCTTTCCGGAAAGAAAATCTGCATGAAAAGTAGGATAGGCCACAGGCACGCAATCAGCTGCGATCAAAAGATCTGCATCTTTTAAAAAAGGTGCACCAGGCGGAACCAGTCTGATCTGAACCGGCCAGTGTCCTAATGAGGACGGACCACCGGAAGTAGCAACCTTTGCATGATTTGTACAGCCGCAAGGCTCTGCCTTACCCATAGTGGGAAAAGTTTTCAGGGCTGTGGACGGACATCCGCAGCCAACAGGTTCTGCCACTTTTTTCGCGGCTTTTTGTTTTTTTAACAGTTCTTCAACAGCTTCTTCATCAAAATCATCAGCTGTTCTTTCTATGATTTTTAACGCATCCTCAGGGCAGTCTCCGATACAAGCGCCCAGGCCATCACAATACTTATCTGCAATAACTTTTGCCTTACCGTCTATAATCTGGATAGCACCTTCTGCACAGGCAATCACACAATTACCGCATCCATTACATAATTCTTCATCTATTTCGATTATTTTTCTGGTTACTTTCATTTTGTTCTCCTTTTTTTATATCAATATGAATAATAGTATTTTTTATGTTCTCTATTATTCTATAGAATTTCTTACTTTGCTTCTATCAAAACCTGTTTGGCGAGATCGTTTCCAGCTGCTGTCAGAAAAAGTTTGTCCAGTTTGGCACAAAATTCTTCATCATCAACGCCATTTTTCCCTTCGCAGGCCGTCATATGAGTCAGCATGTCGGCATCGTGCAGGACTTTTTTGTCCAGACTGTCATCTTGAGCCGGACGATTATGGTGTCCGACAATTTCAATGACGTCATTGATTAACTCTTCTTTGGCTCCCAATTTTCCCATGAGCTCTCTTGCCACATTCGGGCTTTCTTTTTCAATGTATTGCGGTTTGTCTGAATCATATTTTTTTAAGGCATTTTTTACACCGACATCATATAAATATGCTGCACAAAGTATTACCGGAAGATTTGCCTTTTCTTTTTTCCCAATTTTCTCTACAAAATTCGCGACTTTTGCTGCATGTCCGATGCGTTTAAAATCCGTTCCAAGATATCGTTTCACTTCCACAGCCACCCTGTCTTTAAGAAGATCGTCTCTTTGGGCAACAAACTCTTCTGGAAGCGTACCAAGACATTGCTCGGCAAATTTGCAATAGGATGCACATCCAAAATCCATCTGGGGGTTTACAATTTTTTTCTTGCAATTTGCGCATCTTCGGGTTGCATCATCCTTGAAAAACTCCATGGGATGACCGCATTCCGGACACTCAGTTTCAAATATGGCATCTTGACTCCAGTATTGAGTATCTTGTCCCGGGCATTTCATTTTAAGCCTCCTTTAAAAACCTTTCTGGTTAAAGCCGGTGCAGGAAAATTCATACACCGGCTTTAGATTTTCTTTGTTTACTTACCCTGCATCATGGCTTCTATATCAGCAGCCGGTTCTGTAATAAGTTTAATGTCAAAATTTTCTACCAAAACATTCAATACCGTTGGAGATACAAAAGCAGGTAAAGATGGTCCAAGTCGAATACCTTTTACACCCAGGTGAAGAAGAGCTAAAAGGACTGCAACCGCTTTTTGCTCATACCATCCAATATCAAAAGAAATCGGCAGGTCGTTGATATCATCAAGTTCAAAAACCTCTTTGAGTTTAAGGGCAATGACTGCAAGTGAGTAGCAATCATTGCATTGGCCTGCATCAAGTACTCTTGGAATCCCACCGATATCGCCGAGATCCAGTTTATTATATCTGTATTTTGCACATCCTGCTGTCAGGATCACAGCATCTTTTGGAAGTTGTTCAGCGACTTCGGTAAAATAATTTCTTCCTTTTTGACGACCATCGCACCCTGCCATGACAATAAATCTCTTGATGGCGCCGGATTTCACCGCATCCACGACTTTATCGGCAAGGGCCAGAACCTGGTTGTGGGCAAACCCGCCGACAATGGTTCCCGTCTCAATCTGGGTGGGTGCGCTACAGGTTTTTGCCTGTGAAACGATTGCGCTAAAATCTTTTGCTCCGCCATTCACTCTGTCATTGATATGGGGGGTTTCAGTATAAGAGGCAACTCCTGTGGTATAAAGCCTGTCCAGGTAAGTATTTGTCTTTTTCAATGGTACCAGGCAGTTTGTGGTCATTAGAATCGGACCGTTAAAAGACTCGAATTCCTGGTTCTGATGCCACCAGGACCCGCCATAATTGCCCTTTAAATGATCATATTTTTTAAAGGCAGGATAATAGTTGGC
>JABIYQ010000256.1 GCA_018702715.1 Desulfobacula sp.
GGCGGGGTATTTTTTTAAAATGGGGCGGGGTCTGCGGGATCAGGCGGGGTAAACTCGCAACAAAAAAAACTCGCTACATAATTGGAGAAAAAAAAGGTATATCTGGTGAAGTCTGGAAACCGGTAACATGGTATGTATTTGTAGATGTTTCAAAAAAAAATGCCTTTTCTCCAGTTCAGACACTTAAATATAAAAATTATATTATCCAAGGCATTATGGTTTTACTTGCGGTACTGATCGCTACATACTTAAGCAAATCAATTATTCGACCAATTTTGATCCTGCAGAAAGGTGCTGCTAAGATTCAAACCGGAAATTTTAATCATGAGATTTCACTGAACTCAAAGGATGAGCTCGGACTGCTTGCAGAGTCTTTCAATTCCATGGCCCGCTCATTGATTCATACGAACATTATTCTGGACGAGAAGGTAAAGGAACGAACGGTAAAATTAACCAAGTCAAATGAGCAACTACGATTAAATGAAAATAAATATCGAACACTTTATAATACCACCCCTGCCATGATGCATTCTATCGATGATAAAGGTACTTTAACAAATGTAAATGATTTTTGGATTGAAAAGATTGGCTATAGTCGAGATCAGGTAATTGGGGAAAAATCGTTTATTTTTCTGACGGATAAATCTCGAAAAGAAGCAATTGAAATTAATATACCGAAGCTTATCAAACAAGGCTACATTGATGATGTGCCTTATCAGTTTGTTAAACAGAATGGCGAAATTATTGATGTCTTGTTATCCGCTATTTCAGAAAAAGATGAAGATGGTAATGTTAATGGTTTTTTGGCCGTTTTAAGAGATGTTACTGAAAAAAAAATACTGGAATCTCAATTGCAACAGGCTCAAAAAATTGAATCCATCGGCAGATTAGCAGGAGGTGTTGCTCATGACTACAACAATATATCTAGTATTATTATCGGTTATGCTGAGTTGGCTTTAGAACAGGTAAAACAAGAAGATCCTCTTCATGAAGACCTTGTAGAAATTCTGACAGCAGCAAAGCGCTCAACGGACATTACTCGGCAGCTGCTGGCTTTTGCCCGCCGACAAACTATTGCTCCCAAGATACTAAATCTGAACGATACCATAGGAAATATGCTCAAAATGCTTCGGCGGCTAATAGGTGAAGACATTGATCTTGCATGGTTGCCTGGGGCGGAATTGTGGTCGGTGAAAATTGACCCGGCGCAAGTCGATCAGATCCTGGTAAATCTCTGTGTTAACGCCCGAGATGCTATAGATAACGTGGGCAAGGTTACCATTGAAACAAAAAATATCAGCTTCGATAAGGACTACTGTGCTGATCATGTTGGTTTTTTTCCTGGTGAGTACTTATTGCTCGCTGTTAGTGACGATGGCAGAGGGATAGAGCCAGACACCCTGAATAATGTTTTTGAACCATTTTTCACCACCAAAGGACTGGGAAAAGGTACCGGGCTTGGGCTGTCCACCGTATACGGTATTGTCAAACAGAACAATGGGTTCATCAACATTTACAGTGAACCCAAAAAAGGGACAACCATCAGGATTTATCTATCTCGGAATGTAGGCCGGATTGTCGAAGTGCTTAGTGATAATATCATAGAAATTCCCATAGGCCGGGGTGAGACGGTACTACTGGTTGAGGACGATGGTCCTATCTTGAAGCTCGGGAAAAGAATACTCGAGGAGCTGGGATATAGAGTACTGTCCGCCACCAGTCCAAGCGTGGCTACCAAGTTGGCAAAAGAACATGCTGACGAGATCGCTCTTCTTATAACGGATGTGATTATGCCTGAAATGAATGGCCGGGAGCTATCCGAACACCTGAAAAACCTCTATCCCAATCTCAAAAGCCTTTTCATGTCCGGTTACACGGCTAACGTTATTGCCCATCGGGGAGTACTGGATGACGGCGTTAATTTTATATCAAAACCGTTTTCTAAAAAAGATATGGCCGTTAAGATCAGAGACGTATTGGATGAGACCACAGCATAAAAGTCATGTATTATCTATCCTAACTATCACTGGCCTAAGAATACCAGATATAATCTTAACCATTCAAGGGCGACAACTATGTATAAACGATTAGTTTGGTATTCCTCATTATTTGAATTTTTAGTTATTCTGAAGACTTCATGCAAACCACAACATCTTGTGCCTGGCCAATGGGTATTTCTATTACGCTTATAATAGATAAAAATTAAGCGAATCCAGAGCAGACTACATAGAAGAGCGTTTTATCTGTTCTTTATTCCCAATGAGTCAGTATAAATTTTCACATTTCCATTAACAGCAGTCTTATACATAAATATCGTTCTATTCATTTTTAAAATTCAAACAAGTTTGCGACTCCTCTCTATTTGGGAAAGGAGCTGCTTTTTTTAATCCTTACAAATACTGTTAGTGCCTTTATCTGCTCATGAACTTTTTGATGTTATACAGAACGTCACATTATGCCCATTCCAAATATCACTTTCAGGAAGAACATTTTCATAAAATTCAATGCGATCAAAATCATTATCTGCCAAAATATTTTTTAAATCTTCGTGGGAAAAGAAGTGAGTCCAAAACCGATACGTTTCACACCGATCCGTATCAATGACACAATGTTGATATAAAACCACCTTATTTTCAGGATATAAGAATGAGTCTGAAAGAACCAAATATGGTTTTTCCCTCCAAAGACCCTGTTCCGAAATATCCCAACTTTTATCACTAACCTTTTGATCCATCTGATTGTCATTTAATACATCAAAAAGAAAAAAGCCTCCGGGTTTCAATGCTCCGTGGATATTAGACAGCAAGATAGCCCTGTCACTGGGCAACAGCACACCAAAATCTGTAAAAATCAGAATCACCAGATCATATTTTTCATGATCCTCAAGTTCAAGGTAGTTCTGTTGCCGGTAATCAATCTCAAGATTATTTTCTTTTGCTGTTTTATTGGCATATTTTATGGAATGTTCTGAAAAATCCACACCTGTCACCTGATGCCCTTTTTTTACGAGCAATTGTGAATACAAACCAGGACCACAACCCAGATCAAGGATTTTCAAGTTACTCTTTGAAGCCTTATCCAATATCCATTTAACTGTTGATTCAATCGTTTTCTTTTTCCTGCTTGCAAGATCAACATCAGGATTTAAATGAACCTTTAAAAGCTGTTTTGAAATATATGAGTCTGTCCACATAATAGCCGTTCCCTTTTGATAAAGGTCCGGTTTTACTGATAAGTTTATGATTTTTTTAAAGTCTAACATAATATTTTTCCTTAAATGCTATGAAATAATAAATTTCACAACGTAAATATAGATTTTCCATTGAAAGTATCCAGAAATATGACTTCATGATCCCTGGAAATATCAGCAGAATAAATCTTTATAAATTAATTAATAATGATTTTTAGATTAGGCACTATGCAGTACTATGCATATAGGGAACCCTAAAGTTCAGTCCCTGATACAAGCGTTCTTCCCGAAATAATTCTTCGAATTTGAAGAAAAGAAAATGATATGTGTTTACAGAGTTTTCATAATGGCGGTTCATATATAGTATTTTTTCTGGTTGTTCAAGAAAAATTTATTTATTCCCGTTCAAACCATCCGTAATGATTCTTGGATGAAATGTGTTGTGTGTTTTTTGATGTTCCAAGCTACCGAAGTTTAACCGGGGATAATTCATCATATTCCAAAAGAAAGTACGGCAATCAAGTCTTTTTAACCCGGGTTAAGATAAGTTTTCCGAAATCACTTTCCCCAGCCTTCGAGCACTTTCTGCCAGGACGTCTTCATCATAAAAAGCAAAGGAAAGGCGTATATAATTTTTTAATCCCTTTTTGTGAGAAAATAATGCGCCATGATTAAAATCCAAATTTTGTTTTTGGGCTGCTTTCCTTAACGATTGGGTATCCATATTATCCGGTAATTTCACCCAGATAAAATAGCCGCCCTTTGGAATCATAAACTTTGCCTGCTTTGGCAGGTGTATGCGCAATTGATGGCAAAAAATTTTAAGTCTTTGTGCGTAAATTTTTTTAAGGCGTTGGATATGGGTATTTAATAACCCAAGGCGAATGACTGAATTTACAATTTCAGACGTAAAGGGGTTAAAACCACCGCCACTGTCTAAAAGGCCGGACTTTGCCATTTTTTTAATTAAATCAATGTTTGTATGCATCCACCCAAGCCGCAGCCCAGGTGCCAGAATTTTTGAAAAGGACCCCAGGCTGATCAAGGGGCATGTATTGATCCAGTTGCCCATGGGAGGAGGCGGATCATCGGAGTAATTTAGAAAATGGTAGACCTCGTCCGCCACCACCAGCAGATTTTTTTGTGCGCAAATTTCGACCAGCTCCTGCCGTCGTTTAAAAGACTGGGTAACACTTGCAGGGTTATGATAAGTAGGAATGGTATACAGAAAGGAAGGCTTCAGGGTTTCAAGCTTTTTTATAAGAACATCTGTTACAAGTCCATTATCATCCACAGGGATGCTCACAAGATTGAGCTTTCGATCAGCAAATATCCTCAGGGCCAGAAAATAACTGGGCTCCTCCACCAGCACGGTATCTCCGGGATTTGTAAACAAGGTACAGATAAAATCCAGGGCCTGGGAATTGCCGTTGGTTATCAACAATTGCTCAGGATCCACCCGATTTGGATACCGGTCCGTTAAAAATTCAGCCAGGGTTTGTCTGAAGTTGGCATTGCCTCTATCTTCTCCATAGGCCAGAAAAAAACTGTTTTCTTTTGACAGACAATGGGCAGCGGCTTTTTCCAACTCTTTTATGGGGAGCAAATGATTGCTTGGCTGCCCAATTCCCAGGTGGATCATATCCCGGGGAATGTCAATCTGAGGGAGGGTCTGATTTAAATCCATAATTTTCCTCTATTTACAGGTTACGCGATCAGACTTTAAACAGAGACAAAGGAGATGGACATAAGGAATCCATTATCGCAAGATCTTTGGCCGCACAATATCCTTTGGAAAGATATCCCTGATCAAATCCTTTTTGGGTAATGACCTGGAGATGGGTGTGGTAAAACCAGTTCCCGTTTTCATGAAAATCTCCGATAAAAGCAAAGGGGTCTCCTGCCTTGAAATGGGTACCGGCAGCAGGAAGTCTTTCCTTGTTTAAATGACCATAAAGGCTGTAAAAAGTATCAAAATAGGGGCTTTCATGCATTAAAAGCACATTGCCACCATAATTTCCCTCACCTGCTTCATATCCGCTTTCTTTTACGCTTGCATCCAGAGGGGCGTGCAAAGGGGTGGCCAAAGGAACAATAATATCAAGCCCCAGATGGTAAAACCGTTGTTCTTCAACCATCTGAGGGCATTGTGACAATACTATTTCCCTGTTTTCAAGATAGGATGCAACACCCCA
>JABIYQ010000564.1 GCA_018702715.1 Desulfobacula sp.
CAAAAATGCAAGGATCTTAAAACCCGTGAAAAAATACCTTATCTTTTTTTTGTTAACCTTTTTGCTGACAACCCTGTTTTCAATCCTTTCCGGAGTTATTCCCTCATTATTTGCCGAGAGCACAAGTGTTAAAGTCGTAGTCCTTGGGGATTCGATTTCTGCAGGCCTTGGTGTGGAACCGGAACAGGCTTTTCCTTTCTTAGTTCAAAACATGCTCAAAAAAAAAGGTTTTCGGTCCGTCAAAATTATCAACGGCAGTATCAGCGGTTCAACAACGGCGGGAGCAGCTTCCCGGCTCAAGTGGTATCTGAGAACAAAGCCTGATATTCTAATTCTGGCATTGGGGGCCAATGACGGGCTTAGGGGCCTTTCAACGGATTTAATGACGCAAAACCTGGAAAAATCCATTATCCTTGCAAAAAACAATGGTATAAAAGTGATCCTGGCCGGCATGAAAATTCCCCCCAACTATGGAACACAATATGCTAAAGCCTTTGAATCATCCTTTGTATCCCTTGTCCAAAAACATGACCTGTCTTTTATTCCGTTTCTATTAAAGGATGTTGCGGGAAAAGCTTTCTTAAACCAGGCAGATGGTATCCACCCTAACCCTAAAGGCCATAAAATTATCGCTGTCACTGTATTTGATATTCTTTTGGAGCAGTTATGATATGATACTTGAACTCAATAATGTTTGTAAATCATTTCGCCAACCCCGATCCGGAATGATTAAGGTGTTAAACAAGGTCAGTTTCAGTCTCGACATTGGTGAGACCAATGCCATAACGGGCCAGTCCGGCAGCGGAAAAACAACATTGCTCTCTCTTATCGCCGGGTTGGATATCCCGGATTCAGGTAAAATTCTCCTTCAAGGCGAGGATTTGTGCAGCATGAAGGAAAACAGGCTTTCCCGATACAGGGCAACAAAGATCGGAATTGTTTTCCAGCAGTTTCACTTGATGCCCCATTTGTCTGCCCGTGAAAATATCAGCCTGCCTTTGGAAATTCTCAAGCACCAGCACATTACAGATAGGGTGGATGACATGCTGGGCAAAATTGATTTACAGGATCGTCAACACCATTTGCCCGGGCAGCTGAGTGGCGGAGAATGCCAGAGGGTAGCCATTGCCAGAGCCTTGATTATAAAGCCGGCTCTGCTTTTAGCAGACGAACCCACGGGCAATCTGGATATCAAAACCGGTGAAAAAATTGCAAGACTCTTATTCGATCTGGTTGAGAAAGAGAATAAAACCCTGATCCTGGTGACCCACAATCCCGATCTTGCCGACCAATGCCGGAAAATCCGGAAGCTTGAGCAGGGGAACCTTGCCTGATGCTCTGGATTAGATTAGGATTTCAGGACCTTTTAAAAAACAGGGGATTTACCCTTTTTTTTATATTAAATCTGACTTTAGGGCTTGCTGGATTTATTGCCATTCATTCTTTTGGCAGGTCCTTGAATCACCACCTGGATGACAATTTAAAGGAAATATTAACAGCAGATTTGGTTATTTCTGCCAACAGGGCTCTGGAACCAAAGGACTTGGCAATGGTTGACAGGGTGCTTGGAATGAAAAAAGCACATGCCCGTCTTATCAGCTTTTATACCATGGTCAAGGCTGGAGACAATGCACGACTGATTCGGATAATGGCTGTTGATGATCCCTATCCTTTGTATGGTAAATTCTCCCTGGAAAAAGGATCCCAAATAAAAAGTATCCAAAAGTACCCTGGCGTTTTCATCACCAGGGACACTGCTTATGCGTTGGGCATCCGTGATACAAAAGATAAAAAAACCCCTTTGAAACTGGGTTCTAAAACATTTACAGTGCACGATTTCTTTATCGCCTATCCTGACAAATCTTTGATGGCTGTTGAACTGGCACCCAAGATCTATATGGGTTTGGACCAACTGGCCGGCACAGGATTGATTAAGTTTGGCAGCCGGATCTGGTATTCCCGGTATTATCGTTTCAATCCAGATATAAATGTCCCTTTGTTAGTTAAAAATCTTCGTGAGGAATTTGCCCAGGCCTACCCTGGGCAACAAAGAGTAAACATCTACGACAGCCGCGATGTCAACCGGAATCTGGGCCGATTGACCGGATATTTTACTGGGTATATGGGGCTTGTCAGTGTTGTGACCCTATTTTTGGCAGGCATTGCCACAGCATATTTATTCCGGGGGTATTTGAACTTAAAGCAAAAGGAAATAGCCGTTTTGATGAGCATCGGTGCAAGACACACGGAAATATGGTTTTATATCAGCTTTCAACTCATGATCCTTGGCATCATTGCTTCTGTTCTTGCCATATTTGTTTCTCTGGTACTTGTTCCGGCATTTCCCATTATATTCCAGGGACTGATTCCGGATCAGATCAATCTTAAAACCGATCCTGCGACAATTATCCTGGCTTTGGGTCTGGGTACGATGGGTAGCCTGATTTTTTGTTTGCCAGTTTTTGTCCGCATATTTGGAATAAAGCCTTTGATGTTGCTTCAGGGTTCCTATTCAATTGGTAAAAACAACTCCTGGAAGCTTATAAGGCAGGTGGCGAGCATAATACCAGGTCTTATAGCGTTTTTACTGATCTCTATTTTTGCAGCAGGTTCAATTAAAAACGGAATCGTTTTTGTTACGGGTTTTGCCATTGCCCTGGCATTTTTATCTTTTATCGGCTGGCTCCTTCTTTCTTTTTGCCAAAAGCTTTCCAATACCAGGATCACCGTGGCAAAAATCGCCTTTAGAAATTTGTTTCGAAATAAATGGGCCTCGCTTTCCTGTTTTGTCACGATTGCAATGGGTGCTTTTTTAATATCGCTTATCCCCCAGGTACAGAATGGATTGCAAAACGAAATCATCCGACCGGAAGGTTTGAAAATACCCATTTTTTTTCTTGTGGATATCCAGGATGAGCAAAAAACGCCATTTATTGAATTTATGCAAAACCAAGACGGCGAGCTTGCCAACCTGTCCCCAATTGTCAGGGGGCGAATTATAACAAAGAACCAACAGCCCTTTCAAAGTGAAATTCTTCAATCGGGTGCCAGACCCAGTCGCCGGGGAGGGCGAAGGGGAGGGCGCAGACTGGAGTTTAATTTTTCCTATCGCCAGGATCTGGATGTGTCGGAAACCATTGTGCAGGGAAGTCCATTATCCAAAACAGCCTGGGATTTTGATTCTCAAATTCCGTTTGAAATCTCTGTTGAACAATCTTTTGCCGAACAATATGGCATTCAGATAGGGGATTTACTCGGCTTTGAAATCCAGGGTATGCCCTTTGAAGGAATGGTGAAAAACCTAAGAAAAATTAGGTGGAACAGTTTTCAGCCAAATTTTTTCCTGCTCTTCCAGAACGGAGTCTTAAATGATGCCCCCAAAACATTTCTGGCAGCGATCTCTGGTGTGTCTTTGACAAAAAGGCAAGAATTAAAGAATAAAATAGTAGATACATTTCCCAATGTCTCGGTCATTGATGTAACCCAGATGGCTGGAACCCTGCTTGGCATAACAGACAAGCTTTCCTTATCTATAAGGTTTATGGCCTGGTTGGCCATTGCTGCCGGACTGATTTCCATTTTTTCCATTGCACGTCACGAAGCCTGGAAAAATGAAAATCAAATCAATCTTTTAAAAATACTGGGGTCAAAGTTTCGGGAAATCCAGGCCATAACACTTTTGGAATTCGGGTTTATCGGGTTTACTGCAGCTTTGTTTGCCATCCTTTTGAGTTATGCATTTTCATGGGCTGTTTCCTGGTATTTCTTTGACAGTCTCTGGCAGATAAACCTGACTATTTCCTTTCTTATCCTGTTTTCTACCACCTGTATCTGCATGATCACGGCTTTTACTGCCTCACGCAGGGTCATGAACTCAAAACCGATCAAGCTATTGGCAAATGCGGATTAGAAAAGCAAAAACCTAAGATTCATTTTTCACCCAAGATTAAAAAAACATTGCGTTTAAAAAACAAGACCCCTTTCTTAAGAATAAAGAATTTTGAAATTTCAGGATCTTTGAATCCCATTTCGATCAAATCACTAATCTTTTTTTCACTCTCTTTTGATTGTTTCGCATGGCTAAGGTATTCTTGAAAATTTAGTTCAATCTCAATTTCAAATTGTCTTTTTATTTTCAATTTGCTTTTTTCATACAAGCTTGCAACGAATTCTTTGGTCAAAGTTTTATGATGACTCACATCAACCAGTTTTTCAAATTCTTCAAAAAAATTATCTATCCTTTCATTTTGATAGGCAGCAATATCCTGCACGCTGATCCTGCCACCTTGTTGACAGCAGCGAATCATCTCATCAAAAATTTTATTATAATCACTAAAATGATGAAATGCCGACCGGCAGATCACAATAGAGGATAATCCGTCTTTAAAAGAATTTTGTTCAACAGGATTGCATAAAAAACTAATATTTTTCAGATTGTTTTTAACAGCCTGTTTTTGTGCTATCTCAATCATTCCTTTGGAGATATCAACACCTTTAACACTTTTAACCCTGGGCGCTGCAAAAATGGCAAATTCACCTGAACCACAGGCAAAATCCAATAAATTATCCTGAGCAGAAATGTCACAAAAATCAAAATACGCTTTTTGGTATTCAATATTTTTAGTTACAGACCAATTACTGAAGTTCAAGGCCTGTTTATCAAATTGCCTTTTTACTATTTCGTGGATTTCCGACATTTTAATTTTTCCTTTCTTGATGGCTTTCGCCGTTCTAAACAAAGGCGAAACTGCTGGGTTGTACTCCTTGCTAACCTATTACTTTCAATCATATTCAAGGCGTTTTCCCAAACCAATAACATTATCATTACCGTAACCAATAGCAGAATAGAACGCTAAAACATCTGTATTAGAATTACGTACCTGTAAGTTAATTTTGGGGCAACCTTTATTTTTGATGCTAACTTCAACCGCTTGCATGATCTTTTGCCCAAAACCATTATGCTGCTCTGAGGGTTTAACCGCTAAATAGTTTATCCATCCCCGGTGGCCATCGTAGCCACCCATAACGGTTGCAATAATTCCTTTTTCGTTGAAGCCGACAAGGAATAGATCGCGATCTTTTTTTAGTTTTCTTTCTATGTCCTTTGCAGGATCGTTCTGCGGAACAACAAGGCCACATTCAGTCCATAGTGAAATAACTTCCTTAAGATCTTTTTTTTTATATTCTCGTATATTCATATTTAGGGTGCCGCTGCAAATTGAGTTGGCTCGATTAGCGGTTGGCCAAATCTGTTATATTAAGTGTTTTCAATTTTTATCTGTTACTGACAGCAAGACCAATACCTGCTCCAATAAACGTGCCGCCAATAGTTTTCTGGATGTATTTCATAACACTCGTGTTGGAAAATAAAGAGGCAATCTTTTGACCGCCTATTGCGTAAATCATAAAACAGCAAAATGCACTTAAAATGCAAGTGCTCACAAGTATGAAAAATTGTGATAAATAGGGTGCATCAGGGTTAATAAATTGTGGAAATACTGCAGTGAAAAATATAATTGCCTTGGGGTTTCCAGCAGTCACAAAGGCGGATTGCATGTACATCTCTCTTAAAGAATACCATTTGGTGGATTGATTTAATTGGGTGGTTGATAATAACATATTAGATGAACGTAACATGCTTATCCCCATATAGATTAGATATACTGCTCCGGCCCATTTAATGAGCTGAAAAATAATTTCAGAACTAAATAAGATTGTTCCCAGGCCGGCAAGAGAAATAGATGCTTGAACTAATGTAACGCTTACATTTCCCATGGCTGAAGCAATGGTTTTTTTAGCTCCATACCGCATGCCATGTGTTAAAGCCAGAAGCATGCTGGGTCCTGGAATAATTGAGGCAATAATTACAGTAA
>JABIYQ010000185.1 GCA_018702715.1 Desulfobacula sp.
GAAAAAAGATACCTTAATCCTGTTTCAATATATTTTGAGAATTTGGAGGCCTAAATGAAAAAATTGAATTTTATACCGATTTATATTTTATTTATGGCAACATTTCTCATTCAAATTACGCCTCAATCAGGTTTCGCTCAATCTGAACCGGAAAAAAAACAGACTAAAGAGTGTATAAACCAGGGATATAAACATATTAAGAAAAAACAAAATATAAACCGCGTCATTAAATCATTTGATTCTCAAATTTCTTCTTCTCAAAAATATGACGGGTTTTTGATATCTGCCCATAAGAATCTGACTTATGTTATTTTGGTTTGCGGAGAGACAAGCCTTAAAAATTTTCAGGTAGGTGTTTTTGATGAAAACCAAAAAGGGGAAAAAGGAGCCAAAAGTCATGCTCTAAAAGGCGCCTGGGTGTCTCTGCTTACCTGGGAACCGAAAAAGGATGGGTCGTATATGATTGTCGTTTTCTCCATGGGAGGAGAAGGGGAATTTAAACTGATGATGATGGTCAAATGATGCGTATTCCGTTTTGTGTAAAGAATGAAAAGACCAGAGGAAGACAGTTATACACCAGATGAACAAGAAGGGGGAGATTAAATGCAGATTGAAAGACGAAAACTACGTTTGCCCTTTCAAGAAACCTTTCAAATAGACGTCCTGAAGAAGGGTGGGTTCTTGGCCCACGGCGTAGATATATCCGTACTTTCCATTAAATTTTATTGTACATGCTCTCTATCTAAAGGGGATAGCGTCAATGTTTTTTTTAAGCCGGATCTGATACTGACAGGAGAGGTGTTTCGAGGGATTGAACATAAGGAAAAACATGAAACCGTTCTTCAGTTTACCGATACGACTGATGAACAACAAAAAACATTATCCGAGTATATTGCTGATGTTATGGTCAAGGAATACCAGAAAGTCGACCTTGACGGATTTAAATTCCTGATAAATTGTATTGCCCTTGACGGAATAGAGGAAATTGAAGAGAAATTGTTTCGCCGCTGGCTGGAAATTTCTGATTTTACCCCCGAATTAAAAGAATTACTGCTGCACAAGATTCATGCCCCACCTTCGCCCAGAGAGATGTTTCAGAAAGCCAAGGAGTTCCTTCAGTCACATAAATCCGACCTCATTGCGTTAAAGCCATTATGGCACAATCTTGAAATTCTCATCTGCGCTGATGGTGTTGTATCACTTCATGAAAAACTAATTCTGCAAACGATTTTTGAAATGATCCCCGGCATTACTGATCATTTATCTGAAATATTTGAAAACTCGAGTGTACTTCTGACAATCCAGCAATATCTGCAAATAAAAAAGGACATTATCCAGCATTTAAAAGTTACATTTGCTGATTTCCCCAACCCTGCATGGACACCAGGCGATAAAGACTTCTGGACCATGTTTCTGTCCATTCGATTGTGTTATTTGCTGTCTGATTCAACACTGTTGCAAAGTCAACCCAATGAATTGTCTGCCCTCTTGCAACCATATTTTTTAATTCCCGAAGTTCAGAGTTCCTGAGCTTAGCCTTTGAAAACCATGGCCCACAAGCTTCAAAAAAGGAAAATACAATTCGACAACATAAGGGCTTACAAGAAATAGAGAAAACCTATATTTCTATCATTTTCAGAAAGGGCCGGATTTGCTAAAGATACCGAAGTTTGAAATATTAGTTCGTTTTAACTCGGTTTAAAAGGATCAACATGGCTCAAATGGTGCTCCCAATTTTTCCCAAAGGAGTGACGATGATCACTTCAGTACTTTGTTTTGAGAAACGCGACGGGCAGGTCTATTACTTTCACGGAAATTTGCCGGTTTTCTCCCATGGGGAAGACGACATTAAGAGTTTTAAGATGTTCACCAGTCAGCTGATCGTCAATGGCAGCTGCAAACAAGTTGATATTATTCGAGCGTTTGGAGTACCTCCCATTAGCATGAAACGGGCAGTAAAACTGTACCGGGAAAAGGGTCCGCCGGGTTTTTTCGAGAAGAAAAAGGCAACAAAAAAACCGCGCGTGTTGACACTGCAGGTGCTGGATAAAGCCCAGTCTCTGCTCGACGAAGGAAAAAATCGCTTTGAAGTGGCGAAAGAGTTGAATATTAAACCGGATACATTTTACAAAGCGATTCGGTCCGGCAAGCTGATTGAACGACCACTTGACGAAAAAAAAACAAAAGCGAAAGAAGTATAGAAGACAGCAATAGCCCGATGGGCCAGGCATGCACCCGAACCGTGGGACGAGTGGCTGCCGCCACTGGTATGATCGATCAGGCTGAAGTAATATTCGAAGATCTGCAAGATGTCAGGGGAGGGGGTGTTCTTTTTGCTCTTCCTGCATTGCTGATGAACGGACTTTTGAAGTACTCGGATAAGTTTTTTAAGCTTGCAAATGGGTACTACAGTCTTTACAACGTTTTTTTACTTCTGGGGTTTATGGCTCTGGCCAGGGTTAAAAACATCGAACGGCTCAGATACCAGGAACCAGGCGAATGGGGCAAAATATTGGGATTGGACCGGATTCCGGAAGTTCGCACCCTCAGAGAAAAAGTCAGCGTCCTTTCTGCGGAGGAGAAAATTGTCAGTCAGTGGAGCGGCAGACTGTCCAAAGATTGGATGAATAAAGATCCGGGTGCAGCCGGAGTGCTTTATGTGGATGGCCATGTTCGCACGTATTACGGATCGAAGAACAAACTCCCCCGGCGTTATGTATCCAGACAGAAACTGACTTTAAGGGGCATGACGGATTATTGGGTGAATGACGCTCTGGGACGACCATTTTTCACGATCTCCAGCGCTTTTACAACCGGGCTGTTGGATATACTGGAGAATGAAATTGTCCCACGTCTTGTCCGGGATGTTCC
>JABIYQ010000410.1 GCA_018702715.1 Desulfobacula sp.
AATTTTTAAAATGTGTTCTAACTGACTGAATTTATTATCAATATTAATTTACAATCAATAAGTCAAATTTTGCTATTATTTTAGAGGGTTAAACCCACTCGCAACATAACTCCAATATAGATGTGCTCACAGATTTCTTTAGCTGTGGCTAATCCATAACCTTGCAGCGCCCGTCTGACAAAAAATCTGCCGGTCTCAATATCCGTGGGATAATCCCTGTTAACATGGTCGGGAAGTACCCTTTCTTTTAAATCATATATTTTCTGAAAACCGTTCCTGCCGGAAACCATGACACTCCCTTCACTGAACAAAATCTCCAGAGCTGTCTTGGCCGGTTTCCAGTCCCACCAGCCGTTTCGTTTCCTGCCAGGTTCCGGTTTAAAATCCCTTGATGAGAGAGGACCTTCCTCTTTAATCCGGTTGTACACGCCCTCAATCACATGACTGCATTTTTTCTTTTTCTTCTGTACCCAGCCTGTCGGCAGGTTCCGGCATCTGTCCATATACGGCAGGTAAAATCGGTAATCCTTCACAGGAAGAATCGAAGCCGCATGACCCCAGTATTCAAAAACCTGGCGATCCTGTGAGAGAAGAGAATCTAGGTGATCATGTGTGTAATCCTGTTTTCTGTTTCGCAATGTATGGTGATGAGCTCTTTCCACAACCGAAATGGTATCTATCTGAACATATCCGAGATGGTCAATGGTCTGAAGAATCCCTTTTTTCCCTCTGGACCTGATCCTGTCTGAATTAATGAGAGATGAATAAATGGCAATCCGTCTGGCACGTTTTTTTGTGATTTTTAGTATTTTCATTTTCCCTAAAAGCAGTTGAACTTCGAATACAGTTTTTTTGGGAGTGGTGGTGGATAAAAGTGTCCTTAGGTTCATGTCCAGTTCAGGGGGCGCATCGTTTTATCCATCTCAACTACATCCGCAACCGAACCCGCCATGTCCAGCGCATACTGAATCCACGATCCATTATCCAAAGGAATCCGGTGATCAGGTTCCGGATACACCTCGGTCCGCACTTCCAGAGTTTGAATGGCCAGCCCTTCCTCGTTTAAGCCCCCCCATGCAAATCCCCGCCCGGCGATGTTAAACGACACGGAACCGTAACGTGTGGTCCAACTGGCGATTGTGCCGTCTTTATTGGGACGAATGTTCCGCTTGGCAATGCCCCGCCGGTTCACCACCACGAGTCCGCCGGTGGAAACCAGCAGGTCCATATTGCCAGCAAACACGATACCGTCGGCGGCCTTGTGGGTAAAAGTAGTGCACGCAAGTGCGGGTTTGGACTGAATACCAGCCAGCATTAGCGTTATGACCAACGCTATATTTATAACCTGCATGGAAAACTCCCCTGCGTTGTCAGCTGTATACCTAACTGGTTTAAAAGTTTTCATTTGCATCAACATAGTATTTTTTTTGTTTGAATATAACCTTTGTGCTGGAATAAGAGTTTGATAATTTTAATTTTTTCTTTTGTGGGCTTTTTTATACACTAAATTCTTCCCTCTTTTCCCGATAGCAATTACCAAAATATAGATTTCTTCATCAATGACTTCATAGACCAACCGGTATCCAGTTGCACCAAGCTTTATCTTGTAATGATTTTTAAAGCCAGAAAGCCTGCTGCTTTTTATATGAGGAGAGCTTAGGCGCTCCATTAATTTCTTTTTGAATTTAGCTTGAATTGTGTTATCAAGTTTTTTCCATTCTTTAAGTGCCGTTGATAGAAACTTTAACTTATAATTCATCTATTGAAATTTCCACGGCGGATATTTTTTCATTTTGACGTTCTTTGATAATTAACCCTAATTGATAATCCTCAATTTTTTCAAGTATCGCTTCATATGTTTCAGCAGGGATCAAATAAGCAGTCGGCCTATTATGATTAAGAATGGCAATAGGTTCGCCATCAGACTTCTCGATGAGAGCCGATGGATTTTTTTTTAATTCAGAAATGCTTGCTGAGCATTCTGCTAATACAGATTCCATAATTTCACCTATAAACTTTATTTAGACCATAAACACGACCTTATTTTAGGTCTTAAATAAAAGGATGTCAAGTTTTCATTATTTGAATTATAGATAGCGACTTGTTCAAAATCCAAAACAAATTTTTTAGTAGTTTAATTTTCTGACAACAATGGAAGACGGATAGACCAGCATTCCTTTATCCCCTCCGGGAAGGCTTATTTCTCTTTTAATGGACTTTAAATTATATCGGATAAAAAGACGGGTATCAGTGTTTTCCAATTCAATTTCATACCCAAGAACGCTATCCCATTCTCAAGAGACCACATCTCCTACCTGGCGAATTTCTCCAGGTTTTATATCCCCCTGCCCGGATTTCGGGCCATGGGTCAAAGCATCACCGCTTTCTTGGTTAACCGTTGTAAAAAACCCACTTTTAGCCTCCTGATAATTTAACTGTATATCCCAATTTTAATAACTCTTCCTTCAGTACAGCCCGATGATCACCCTGTATTTCTATAGCACCTGATTTTACAGTACCACCAGCTCCACATTTTTGTTTAAGTTGCTTTGATAGTTTTTTAAGATCTTTATCATCAAGAGCAATCCCCTTTATAATAGATACTCCTGAGCCTTTACGGCCTTTAGTCTCTCGACTTATTCGCACAATACCGTCATTGGGAATCCCCGGAATTCGTTTGCCACAAATGCATTTGGTAACAGGATTTCCGCATTTGGGACAGACTTTTCCAAACTCAGTGGAATATACAATACCCTCATATTTATTTGTCTTTGACTTCATGAATCCTTTTCATTTCATCATGGCCGTAACAATACCGTACGCGGCCATCATGTTACCTATTAGCGAACCGTCTTTACATGTTAAAAATTTTTCCTCAAGTGTCCGGCTATCAAGATGTTCAATCATCTTTAATCCCCGTTCATCCAAAAATACCCCGATTTTGCCTTCATCAATGGAAAATATAAACTTTTCATCTCCATATTGCTTTTTCATGATTTGAAGCATTTCTTTTACACCATACCAGTTATTTATCTCCGCTGCCGGGATTGTAACAAGATAGTCGAAGGCGATGATGCTGTCAGAATCTGAAAACCGGGTAACCACTTCAAGGGTGCTGTCTACTGATGCCGGCTCAAGATACATGGTCACCCCTTCCCATATAAAAAGCGTTTTCAGATGGCGATCATATCCGGCTTTTTCAAGAACATGCGGTATTGATTCTTTGTTAAAATCTACAGACGCAAACGTGACATGTTCAGGTATCCTTATGTCCGCTTTCTCGAGACATTTTTTTTTATTGTTCTGGGTTGAGAGAATATCCAACTCAATAATTTTGGTTGCATTGTTTAAATCAGAAAAGCGGAGAACCCTTGTATCATACCCCGCTCCCAGCAGCACTATCTGGGGGAAATTATTGTTCAGTGCATCTTTAAACAGCCCGTCATAAAACGCCGTTCTTGCGATCATCAGTTCATCCATTCCCGGGATCACTTTTTTCAGTTTCGTTTTAACCATGGTCCTGAGGAATTTGAAGTTGAGTATAAACCGCTTGAATGAGGGCAGGAAAAAACGTGACAGATGATCTGGTCCATGGATCTCACTGTTAAATTCAAGGTGTGCCAAAGCTCTGTGAAATGCTGCAAGCATGGCTGTTTTAGATGATTTTTGGCCATTATCCTTTTGTGACATTTGAAAAGTCCTTTTTTTACCCTTAATCCTGCCAATTGTCTTTCAGTTTAAAGCGCTTTGATTTTAATATTTATTACTTACATGTATCTCATCGAATTTTATATTAATTGGACATAAATTATTCTTTTAATGATAAATTGAAGGGTGGGGAGGCACGAGCCTTACCCCTCCAATATTTTGTTATGCTTTCATGTCTTTCTGACCAATGATGTACAAAGCCTTTGTTTCGTTACCAATTACCTTCGATTCCTTGATGGTAAATCCTGTATCTTTCATCATTGATGCAAGGTCTTCAGGTGAGAAGGAATGCGTGTGGGAAGGAGGCTTTCCCCAGGATTTGACGAACCGCAGTCCCATCTTGATCTTATCCCAGAGTTTCATACCGTGGTCTGTAAAGGTCACAATCACTATGGTGCCATTTTTTCTGAGAATTCTGTAACACTCTTGAAGCAATGTGCTGGGACTTTCGATGACGTGAATCAGATTGGCCATGAAAACGCTATCGAGCGCTTCGGATGGGAAAGACGTTGCCATGCAGTTTTCTTTTTGGATTGTCACCTTCGGATGATCACCAATACGTTTCCTTGCCACCGCGATGAGGCTATCAGAAAGATCAGTGGCAAACATACTCTTTGTCTTTGGCACGATCGTTTCAGTATAAATACCAGTCCCGCAGCCGAACTCCACGAGTTCACCAAGCTCAGGCAGGTGATTGAGCTCTTGGATTATATCGGCAAGGAGTTCTTTCCCAACAACGTACTCCATCTTTTTGTCATAGGTATCAGGAAATCTGCTCCAATATTCCTCTGTTTTATTGTCACGCATTTTTTTACCTCCAATAATTTAGGTGTGGTCTAAAAGGCGACCCCATTTGATCATTTTCACTTTCCATTAAGAGAACAACTTAAATCACAGGTTTGTCCGGTGCATTTGTCATAGTTCAAAAAAGCAATCAAGCGATTACCTTTTTTACCTGACACAAAAGTGACTTAAACCCTGGAAATCCTGATATGGGATCTCGGTAATCGGGATCAATGA
>JABIYQ010000302.1 GCA_018702715.1 Desulfobacula sp.
AATTTTTAATGCACCTTGTATATGGGCCATCAGATTTTAAAGATTGGCCTGCGCTATTTCTGCTCAACTTATTTCATTTGCGGTCCTTAACTGAAATTTTTGGGGAATCTTTTTGAGCAAAGAGAAATTTAAAATTATATTTTACTGCTGGTTCATATATGGTTTCTTTTACTTGAACCGATTAAATCTTTCTCCTGTTATTCCGCTGATTATGTCGGATCTTGATATTTCCCATGCAAGTATCGGCATTATCGGAGCTTCGTTTTATGTTTTCTATACATTGGTCCAGCTTCCGGCAGGCCACCTGAGTGATCTGTTCGGTGCCAGGAAGGTTATTTTTGCCGGAGGATTAATTTCCGCTTTTTCAAATATGGTGTTCAGTTTTGGCAGCGGATTATGGCATCTGATGCTCTCCCAATGTCTCAATGGCCTGGGACAGGGATGCGGGTTCAGCCCTATTATCAAAATTATAGATCAGCATTTTCCTTTCAGGCAAAGGGGGAGAGTATTGGGCCTGGTCATGACATCCACTGCTGTTTTTACAGTTGCTGCATTCTTCCTTGCCGGGTATATCGGACAAACATTAGGATGGCGCGCGGTATTCTGGTCAGCATCCCTGGTTTTTATACCCGTACTTATTATTTTTAGATTCGTCATAAAAAAATCACCGGTTGAAGCAGATTCCAAAACGGATGACAATGAGTTCAAGCGTCCAGAGGTAATTGAAAACAAACCTTTTGTCATGATAAACAAAGGGGTTTTTTCAAGGGATATGTGTCTTTTAGGCTCGGGTTTTTTCTGTCTGTGTTATATCACCTATAGTAATTTGATATGGCTGCCTTCTTTTTTGTTTGAAAGTTATGATATGCCCCTGGTTAAAGCAGGCTTCTTCGCAGCTCTTTACCCTTTGGCAGGAATTGTTTCCCGGCCTTTGGGAGGGTATCTTTCCGATGTGGTTTTCAAGGGGGGGAAAAAAAAGATCATCCTGATCGGGTTGTTCGTTATCTTAATATCCACATTGCTGCTGTCCTGGATTGAAGATTTAAATATCAATATATGTTTTATTGTTTTAATAGGATTTTTTGATAATTTAATCGGCCTATTGTTTTTTGCCTGGATGCTGGATCTGGTGCCGAAAAAAAATAGCGGCAGCGGTGCCGGGGCACTTCAGTTTTTCGGCCATATGGGAACGACTCTGTCTATATTTTTTTCAGGCATTGCCGTGGATTTGTTTCATTCATACCGGCCTTTTTTTATGATCCTTTCGGTGATTTCGATTTTAGGAATCATCTCTATATGGTTCATTGCTGAATCAGGGGAAAAAAGCCTGTGAAAGCAATTATTTTTGAGTGAACCCTAATCTTCCTCAAGAGACTGGTTGCAAGCTAACTATTCTAATGATTTGCGGAATCTTCATGGTTGTATTTAAAGTGGTCTATCTTAATTGGAAGTGGTATTGTAGAATCAACATGCGGTCATACAGTAAAAAGAAGATAAATAAATGAAATTTTTAGAACAACAAATCAAGCAGGTAATAGATGCCGTCAACTTTGGCATTATTACCACTGATGCAGCTTTATCGATCAATTATGTCAACGAATATGCACTCCGATCTCTATCCCTTGGCAGCGAAGAGGTATTGAATCGCTCTATATTAGAGGTACTTCCTGATGAAGTTGCAAATAATATTAAAAACTGTCTTAAAACAGGACAGAATCGAACCGAATATCGTCTTCTGAGTGAAGATGCAGGCTTGATCGGCAGCATTGCTCTGACTGGCAGCAATAAAGACAAAAGGATCGTTTGTTCGTTCCTGCCGGTTTCGGAACTAGCCCAAGCCATATCAAAGCAGAAGTCATACCAGTCTCTTCAAAAGGAACTGGAACCCCTGCTCAGTTCTTCACAACACGGTAACTGGCTTTGTGATGGGAGCGGAACAGTGCTTACCATGAACAAAGCGGCTGAAGAATTAAACGGTCTTAATTCCCGGGAAATAGTTGGCAAAAATGCATTGTATCTTCAGAAAATGGGCTATGTTGATCAATCGGTTAGTGGACAGGTTGTTAAGCTGAAGCGGCGAGTCAGTGCGATTCAGTATATAAAAAAAACAGGTAAATATCTCTTGGTTACGGCTACACCGGTTATTAATGAGCAGGACGAAATTTATCGGATAGTGGTTAATGAAAAGGACATCACCGGCCTACAG
>JABIYQ010000524.1 GCA_018702715.1 Desulfobacula sp.
ATTTGATTTTGAGGTGGAAAAAGCATCTTTTGAGGAAGAGACCCTTCTAAATGTTGATGATGGCGATGATGATGAAGATAAAATGACACCAAGAGCACCGGTTGTCACTATCATGGGGCATGTAGACCATGGAAAAACTTCACTTTTAGACGTTATCAGGAAATCTAAAATTACCAGTGGTGAAGCCGGCGGCATTACCCAGCATATTGGTGCCTATAATGTTGAGACACCCAATGGCGGACGGATCACATTTCTTGATACACCAGGGCATGCTGCTTTTACTGCAATGAGATCCAGGGGTGCTAAAGTTACAGATATTGTTATCCTTGTGGTTGCTGCCGATGACGGGGTGATGCCTCAAACTATAGAAGCAATCAACCATTCAAAAGAAGCAGGTGTTCCCGTTGTGGTTGCTGTAAATAAAATGGATAAAGTCGGGGCAGATCCTGACAGAATCATGAGAGAATTATCAGAGCTTGATCTTTTAGCTGAAGACTGGGGCGGAAATGTAATATTTGTGAAAGTATCTGCAAAGACAGGAGAAGGTATTGACGAGCTTCTGGAAATGATATTGCTACAGTCTGAAGTTCTGGAACTCAAGGCGAATCCAGACAGAAAAGCCACTGGTTATGTGGTGGAATCCAGGCTAGACACAGGCCGTGGTGCGGTTGCAACCATACTTGTAAAACAGGGAACCTTGAGAGATGGCGATCCAATTGTTTGTGGGGATTATTCGGGTCGGCTCAGAGCAATGATTGATGATTCCGGGGCCAGAATTGATTCGGCAGGCCCAAGTACTCCTGCCGAAATAGTTGGTTTAAACGGTGTGCCCGATGCCGGGGATGAGTTTATATCCGTAGCCTCTGATAAGGATGCAAAACAGATTGCAGGTCACAGAATGCAGAAAAAAAGGGCAAAAGAGCTGGCCAAGAAGAGCCGGGCAAATCTTGAAAAAATGTTTGAAAACCTTGGTTCTGCTGAAGTCAAGGAACTCAAACTTATTGTTAAAGCAGATGTTCAGGGCTCCATTGAAGCCTTGAATGATTCATTAAAAGATCTGGCCAAGGAAGAAGTGGAAATTAAAATTGTTCATTCCGGCGTTGGTACCATAAATGACTCAGATGTAGCTCTTGCAGCAGTGTCTGATGCCATTATTATAGGATTTAATGTCCGACCGACAACACAGATTCGAAAGTTTGCCAAGGATGAAAATGTGGATATGCGGTTTTACGATATCATTTATAATGTTATCAGTGACATTAAGGCTTCATTGGACGGCATGATGCCCTCCACATTCCATGAGATTATCATTGGACGGGCAGAGGTTCGTGAGACTTTTGTAGTGCCTAAGATGGGCACCATTGCAGGGTGTCATATTTCAGAAGGCAAAGTTGTTCGAGGCAAGAAAGTAAGACTCTTAAGAGATGGCATTATCAAGTGTGATACGGAATTGTCATCCCTGCGGCGGTTTAAGGATGATGCCAAAGAGGTGGAACAGGGATTTGAGTGCGGTATTGGTCTTCAAAAATACAATGATATCAAGGTAGGCGATGCTATTGAGTGTTATGAAGTTGAAGAAAGAAAATATCAAGGCTGATTAATTAAGAAATGAAACCCTATACAAGAGCCGACAGAATCAGTGGCAAAATACAATATGCCATTACTGAACTTTTAAGTAAAAAAATGCAGGACCCGAGAATTGAGATGGCCACTGTGAGCGGTGTTAAGATGACACCTGATCTGAGGGTTGCCGATGTGTATATTGCTGTTTTTGGAGATAAAAAGCGAATTTCAGATGTCATGAATGGATTTAAGAATTCCAAGGGATTTATCAAGAAAAGTATTGCACCGAAACTGGGATTAAAATATATGCCGGATTTGAAATTTGTATATGACGATTCCTTTGACAAGGCTGCTAAAATGGATGCCCTCATTAAATCCGCTTCAAGCGGAACATCAGACGAGCAACCATCCTAAAAAGAAATCAATGAAAAGTGGTATTATAGCAATCCATAAACCTTGCGGCATTTCTTCAGCCCGTGTGGTGGCCCGTGTAAAAAAGGCTTTGGGGGCGAAAAAAGTTGGGCATACAGGGACTCTGGACCCTTTTGCCACAGGATTACTGCTTTGTGCTATTAACAAAGGGACCCGGATATCAGGATTTTTTCTCGGAGGTCAAAAAAGGTATCTTGCCAGGATTTGTCTGGGGGTTGAAACAGACACCTATGACCCTACGGGTAAAATAGTTTGTTGCGCCCAAAGGACGGTTTTGGATGGCCTCAAAATCCAGAACATTGAACAGACTATAAAATCTTTTATCGGTATCCAGAACCAGATAGCGCCGGCCTTTTCTGCTTTGAAGCATAATGGTCAGCCATTATATAAACTGGCACGTCAGGGAAAGAAAATACAAAAACCGCCAAGACAGATTGAGATTTTTGATATCAGCATAAATCGTATTGAGATGCCAAATATTGATATAGAGATTTTTTGTTCATCAGGGACCTATATCAGAAGCCTTGCCTTTGATTTAGGTCAAAAGCTTGGATGCGGTGCTCATTTATCAAAACTTTGCAGAACACAGTCCAGCAATTTTCTTTTGAAAAATGCCATTGAGCTGGATGCCCTGGAAAGGCTTGATATAAAGTTGGTTGAACAAAGAATTATTTCATTATCAAATTGTCTTGAATTTATGCCAAAGATTGTGGCGAATAAAGCTTGTGCACAAAAAATTAAATTTGGTCAGAAGCTTTTAAAAAATGAATTAGGCGTTATCCCCGGAAAAAAAGACCAGCTTATCCGGGTGATTGATGATAAGAACGATCTTCTGGCGATTATTCAATCAAATGAAAACAAAGAAGAATATAATTATTCTTGTGTTTTTTCAAGTTAGCTGGTATTTATAAAAGGTTATACATATTCACAATGGTATGGTGATCTGTTTTGTATCTCTTTTTTCTGAATGGAATATCGGATGGGAAATCATAAAAAATCAGATTATCAAAGCATACCATGTTTTATTGTTTTATTTATTCCAACTAAAGGAGTTTTAAAGTGGTTTTATTAGTAGAGAACAAAGAGGAGATGATTGAACAATTCAAGCTCCACGAGTCTGATACAGGCTCACCAGAGGTGCAGGTTGCTATTTTAACTCATCGCATCAGCTATCTTACAGAGCATCTTAAAGTTCACAAGAAAGATCATCACTCAAGAAGGGGTCTTTTGATTCTTGTTGGGCGACGTAGAAGTCTTTTGGATTATGTTAAGAAAAAAGATGTGAACAGATACCGTTCTTTAATAGAAAGACTCGGACTGAGAAGATAAAAATGACAATCAGCTGGTTTTTGACAAGTTGTAAGTCAAAAACCAGTTTTTTATTTTTACCAATTTTAATTTTATTATCGGGGCGGCAATTTTTTAGGAATTTTTTAAATAAGTTCGCATGTTTGCCATTAAGTTTATATTTAATGGCAAACATGCGGGTTTATTATTTTTTAAAAATTTCCTTATAATTTGTTGCCTTTTTTATTACAGGAGAAGTTATGGAAAAGAAATTTACAACAACTATTAATGGGAAAGAATTTTCTATCAGTGGGGGGAAAATTGCCAAACAGGCATCAGGATCAGTAATCGTACAATATGGGGAAACCACTGTGCTGGTTACGGCCGTTTCTTCAAAAAATCCGAAACCGGAGATTAGTTTTCTGCCCTTAACGGCTGAGTACCAGGAAAAAATTTATTCAGCTGGAAGAATCCCGGGAAATTACTTCAGGCGGGAGATCGGCAGACCTTCTGAAAAAGAAACCCTGACAGCCAGATTAATCGACAGACCCATTCGTCCTCTTTTTGTGGATGACTACAATTTTGAAACCCAGGTCATTGCAACTGTCCTTTCAATGGATAAGATTCATGAGCCTGATACCCTTGCCATAGTAGGGGCATCTGCGGCTTTACAAATTTCTGATATCCCTTTTGCAGGTCCCATTGCCGGTGTTAAAGTCGGCAGAATCAATGGTGAGTTTGTTGCAAATCCCACCATTGAAGAGATGGCAGAAAGTGATATCGAACTGGTTGTAGCAGGTTCAAAAACCGGTGTTGTCATGGTGGAAGGCGGGGCAGATATTGTTTCTGAAAAAGACATGCTGGATGCTATTTTTTTTGGACATCAAGCCATGCAGCCCATCATTGATCTACAGGCTCAGATAAAAGAAGCCTTTGGAAAAGAAAAACGAGTGTTTGTCCCGCCTGTCAGGGATGAAGAACTGGTTGCCAAGGTGGTTGAATACTCAAAAGATAAAATTTATAAAGAAGTTCAGATCAAAACAAAGATAGAGCGCCAGAATGCACTGGGCAATTTAAAAGACCAGGTGGTTGAACATTTTAGCGAAGTCTATCCCGAACAGACAAAGGGTATAAAAGAAGCCTTTTCCAAATGTGTGAAAAAAGTCAGCCGGGATATTGTTTTAAAAGAAGATAAACGAATTGACGGCAGGGCTTTTGATGAAATCAGACAGATTGACTGTGAGGTGGGACTTCTTGCCATGCCCCATGGCTCAGCTCTTTTTACAAGGGGCGAAACCCAGGTCTTGGGTGTTTTGACCCTTGGCTCCGGCATGGATGAACAACGGGTTGAAACCCTTATGGGAAATGAAACCCGAGCCTTTATGTTACATTATAATTTCCCTGCTTTTTCAGTGGGAGAGGTCAGACGGGCAGGCGGACC
>JABIYQ010000070.1 GCA_018702715.1 Desulfobacula sp.
CATGAAGATTACAATAAGCCCTTGCTTCTACTTTATTTGAATCGGTTTTAAATGTGGCTTCAGGCTGGCTTGAGGGAGTCAGCATCATTCTTTGTACATAATTTCCGTCGCAGCTATCAAGTTCAATCCATTCAATCCAGTGATCATTTCCCATGGGATGTGGAACACTGCCGACCTTTACTAAATATCCGCCATCAACTTTTTCAATCACAGGAACATGTTTTTCCAGTGCTGCATCTATTGTATTTTCAACCAGACGATCCATTGCTTGTCCACAACACATTACCGGCGGTTGTTCTCCATGAAGGATCTGTACAATATTTCCACATTTGCTACACTTATAAATACCAAGCTGTTCAGCCATTTCATTTCTCCTTTTCTATGTATAGTTAATTGTTCTTATTGACAATAATAAAGTAAACTTCAGATAAACAAAATCAAATTTGGATTTTCAATTATTTATATACCAATTAAAACGGTTTTTCCAGAGAAATTTTAGAGGAATTGCCTATTAAAAATCCTTTAAAAACTTTTTTCGCCAATTCGTCCTTATCATCTTTCTTATCATTGGAGGCTTCTTTAAAAATAGAGGCCATCTGAAAGTAAATTTCATTTTGAGATTTCAAAGCAAAGTAGAATTTAGATGTTTGAACATCTTTTTTGTATTTTTTTTGTCCAGTTTTTGATTTAGACATTCTTTATCCCTCCTGGATTTTTTATCACACGCTTACTATTTTCTATTTAATAGCAAGCATCGTACCAGTTGTTCAAAATCCTTGTCATTCCTGCAAAAGCAGCCAATGTCTAAACAAATTATAATATTTTATCAATGAGCTGGACTATAAAAAAAGACCAAAGAGACACTCATGTCTCAAAAAATTCCTTGAACGCCCCAGGTGAAACAATACAAATGTGTATCACATAATACAATAAAGCATTTCCCTACATAGTTTTCGGTCAGGCACTACATAAATAAATTCTCCATTTTTATCATCAAAGAATTCTGGCAATCTGTGATTCCAATTGTTCCTTTGGCAAAGCACCCATCAGCGTATCAATGATCCTGCCATTTTTTACAAGAAACATTGTGGGAACACTTGAGATGGCATATCTGGATCCAATCCCTGAATTTTCATCCACGTTTAGTTTGGCGATTTTTAAACGACCCCTGTATTTTGCTGCAAGCTCATCCAGGATTGGACCGACTGCCCGGCAGGGTCCGCACCATGGTGCCCAGCAATCCACAAACACGGGAAGTTTTGAGCCCAAAACTTCTTGATCAAAGGTATTGTCTGAAACATTGACGGGCCGACTTAATAATTCTATGGGCAACACCTTACTGCATTTCCCGCATTTTGGACTTTCATCTATCCGCGATACAGGCACCCTGTTTTTTGCTCCACACTTTGAGCATGCCAATATCAAACTGTTATCCTTCATTTAAAATACCTCTACATCATTGCGGTAATACTCTTTCCATAATCCTGGGCAGCCTTGTTTCCGCCTCCCACCCAGCTTGCCTTGAGCATCAAAGGACCGGACACCATTTTCATCCCATAAACATGCTGCATGGTATCAAATATCCTTCCCGGCGCCTCTCCGCTCCATCCGTAGGCACCAAAAGAACCTCCGGGCTTACCCTTAAGCTCGGCTCTTTCTGCTATAAACAGAATCTGTTTCATTGATGAAATCATTTCACCATGATAAGTTGCTGAACCAAAGGCATATCCATCATACCCTTTTAAATCTTCTTCGCTCTTAATCTGGCTTGTTTTTTTCATTTCAACTTCATGTCCTGAGATGCGAACACCTTCTGCAATCAGTTCTGCAATTGATTTTGTCTCATTAGATCGTGATGCGTATAAAATTAAAACTTTTCCCATTTTTCCTCCCTTATTCATTATCGTCTGAACAAAATTCTTGAATCTGCCATTTTAACATTCTTTGTTCCGGTCATAAACATTGCTTTTCTCAAGGTTTTTTTAATATGTTCAAGGTGCAGTTGGACCCCCAGGGCTCCGGCACCCACAGCTGCCCTGATAATATCTCTTCCCAAAAGAACTGCATCAGCTCCAAGTGCAAGCATTTTTAACACGTCATACCCTGTTCTTACTCCGCCATCTGCTGTAATCGTAATAGAATCCCCTAATTTCTCCCGAATCAAAGGCAGCATGGTGGCAACACCCGGAGTTGAATCCATGACTCTGCCGCCATGGTTGGATACAGCAATGACCGAGGCGCCTGCATCAGCACACTTTTGTGCTTCGTCCGGAAGCATGATGCCCTTGGTAATAAAAGGCAGAGATGTAAAATTTACCAATTCTTGAATATCCTTAACGCTTTTTTTAAATACAGGCTGTCCATGGGATGCCATAATCGTTGACCCGCAACCATCCAGATCCACACCCACAGCTTTGCAGCCATATTTTTCCGCTTTTTCAATAAGATCTTTTAAAACATCCTGCGCCCTTGGTTTAAATATGGGTATGCCATACCCTTGGCATGCTTTCATAGCGTTCAAAGACGGGTTATCTTCTGGTGTATAAAACCAGGTGTCCCCCCTAAGACCAATGGTACCCGCGTCTTTTGATCCTCTTAATACAGATGTGCAGAACATGGTTTCATCAAGTGCATCGTTATATTTTTGGGCGCCTGCCGTGGACGCAGCCAATACCGGAAAATCCAGATCAATACCAAGAAAGGAACAAGAGGTATCCGGTTTAAAATGGTCTCCCAATACCGACATATTTAATTGTATGTCGGAAAGAGCTTGTGAATTTGCCCTAAAGGACAGTCCCTGGCCCACCCCGCCAAGCCCAATGGGCTTTCCATAGGCCTCTCTCTGGCAGATTTTATCAAAACTGCCGTCACATGATGGATATGCCGCGCAGATTCCCTTTAGCTTTTTTCTGGCTATATCCCGCACCTGTTCAAGGGATTGAGGGACTTCTTTTATATCCATTATCATCCTGTCGTCTGCAAAACAGACCTCACATGCTCCGGGTTTATTTTCACTAGAAAATTTTTCATGACAAACAGAACAATACCATTGATTCATTGATTATCTCCTTTTTTGATTTAGGCTCTACAGAGAATAACATTCAATTAAATTTTAGCGAAGCAGAATTCAAAAAGATCTCTCATTTTTTGTTAAAAGGTCATTAATATTCCATAAATAGCCCACTAGTAATTCATAAAAATATCATTAATGATTTATAAAATGAGCAATCATAATTTATAAAACAATCCATTTTATTTAATATAACAGACAATCTTATTTAATATAGCTGATAGCATAGCAAAAATCAGACCACTTTTAATTTAAAATTTTTTTCTATATTTTCCTTAGATTTTTTATGTAAGGACCGCAAATGAAATAAGTTGAGCAGAAATAGCGCAGACCAATCTTTAAAATCTGGTGGCCCATATACAAGACGCATTAAAGGTTGCATACTATACGCATTCGGCCTTTCTACATATCTTTAATATAGGATTTTATCATTGTAAGCTCGTTGGGGCGGATGGGTCGCCAGGATACGGCATAAAGTATCTCAGGGACCAACTTTTGTTTGGAGACGAGCTTTTGTTCAGGGTTCAAATTTGCTACCCTGATTTCATCACCCAGCTCAATCCACAAAGTTTTGTCAATATTAAGATCATATTCCTTTGATATTATCTGGGCA
>JABIYQ010000453.1 GCA_018702715.1 Desulfobacula sp.
AGATACTGCAAAAATAGCCACAAGAAAGAAAGCAGAAAGTCCATCTATTTGAAATGTCAGTGAAAAAACGTTGAGGTATTTAAAGGAGGCAGCAGCAGTTCCAGACTGAATAAGTTTTGTCGCAGCATCGATCAAACCCAAAAGACAACCGGCGCTTAACAAAAAAACCGTAGTGATTCTAGCGAATTTTACCTGTTTTACTAAAAAAAGGGAACATAAGCCTCCTAATAGTATTAGCAGTAAAGATATAAAAAATTGACTCATAAATTCCCCATTCTATTTAATTCTTTTATCCGGCAATTTTAAGGATAGTGTAGGTTGTATATGGAATGAACCTTTAAAAATGAATTTTTAAGGCCATGCATCTTTCCATATTCAAGCCTTTTTATCGCATTTATATAAGTTTTTCTTGTCAAATCTCTATCCATAATTTCAGCAATACCTAATCCTATATTTTTTTAATAAAACAGTTTTTATTAAAGTAGAACTTTGTTTTTGTCAAGAGTTAGATTACGAAAATAGCAAATTAGCAATATGTTATTTAATAAATGGTTTTTAAAATTTGATTTTTCTCAATAATTTTTCAGCAGATATTGCTGATATGAATAGAAAAATTAATGGCGGGAAACTATGGGCCGGTCTTCAGAATCTATATCAATTCCTATGGTATCGCCGGTTTTAAACCCGAGACGCAAAAATTCCTTGATCACTTTATTATGGCGGGCAACATTCCAATAGGCTGACCAGAGTGGATTTCGTACAGTGTCAATACCATATGCGTCATGGCTGCACAGGTTGATTCTAAATTTGTGTTTTGCAATCAATGTGTCAGCTTCAGCAAGAAAAATATCAATTTTGTATAGGTTATTATGCAGAGCTTTTGACAAGGTTTTCTGAAGTTCAGGCCAATCTTCCAGGTAATGGCTGGTGATCTGGTAGAGCTCACTTGAATCCTGTATTGAAAACCCCAGGATAGCAAACCGCTGGTGCCTCAGGGCAAAAGACTCAAGTTCTTTTTCATATGCCTTTATGCTGGTTATGATATCATTAATACCAGGCTTTGGATCTTTGTATTTCTGGACAAGATCTTCACATTGGCTGATGATATTGATATAAAAGGCCTTGTTGTCCATCACATAAACCGGTCTTTCCCTGTAATTTCTTCGTTTCCGCATGCGTCTTATGCCATCAAGTCTGATGGAACGCTCACTTTCTTTTTCTTCCAGAGTCTCAATATTTGAAATATCCTTGGCCTGCACAACAAAAATATCTCCATCAGTTGAGATAATATACTCAATCTCGCATCTGAATCCCAAAAACTTTTGTATGTCTTCTGAAAGCTTTAACAATCTTTGATCATGGGGCACCTTTGTGATAAAGGGTTCGCTGTGAACCTTTTGGGTGCGGTTCCTGCAATAACCGAATTCCCAATGGTTGACAAGCTTTTTTGCCATGACACTGGAGCCGTTTACAAACGGCATAACGATTATGCCCATTTCATTCATATCGATTTCAGGGGCGTGATTGAATTTCTGCTGCCTAAGGATGGATAATTGTTTGGATGTTTCAGCTATTTTAATCATTCGGTTTCGCGCATACTTTATCCCGCCAATATCTGCATATGTTTCAAGAGAATCAAAGGTGCCGCCCTTATATCCTGATTCCAGAGGATGTGCGCTTCTTGCTATAACTTTATAACTTTCACGGTGTTTTTCTAAAAACAAATTAAGCTGCTCAAAATCCTGAGTGTTGAATTTATCAGACGACACATAAATAAATTCCGGGACATTGAATTCTTTTTTTCTAAGTTTTTCAAGCAGTCTTGCTTTTTCTGGTATTTTGTTTTTCACGTATAGCCTTGACTTTTATAGCAACTTTCAATAATTTAGATGAAACTCGACCAATCAATTGGTTGTCCGCTAACTCTTTTTAGGTAGCATATGTCGAAACGGAATGCAATACTTACCGCGGCCATCCGGCTGTCTTCACCAAACGGGTTCAAGGAATCTCAATCCTACTCTAAATCCAATATATCTAAAAACCTCAACTTTGAGATGCCTTCAAAAGTTCTTTTGGTGGATGATGAAAAAGAATTTGTACAGACCCTGTCAGAGCGTTTGCAAATGCGGGATATGGGAACCGCCGTTGTCTATGGCGGAAAATCAGCTTTGGAGTTGATTGGTAATGATACACCTGAAATAATGATAATTGATCTGAGGATGCCAGTAATTGACGGTATAGAACTTCTAAAACAAGTAAAACAAACACAACCTGAAATCGAAATAATTGTTCTTACAGGTCATGGATCTGAACAGGACAAAAAAACCTGCATGGATCTGGGAGCCTTTGCATATATGCAAAAGCCTGTTGATATTAATTTATTAAGTGATTCTCTTAAAAAGGCATATATGAAGATCAAGGCAGTTGATTAAAAATATGCCTTGAGCGCATTCCAAGATGCAACAGCTAAAATTATGAAGCAATTAAAAAAATTCAAACCTGCATTCTGGGACCATCGGGACGTTGCCGGCAAACATCCGCAAACCAGTTTTAATTTTCGGCGCAAGTGGAAGCTGCTTGTTTTATTTACCTCTTTTATGGCCCTTTTGCCTCTTTTTGTCATGACCCTTGTGGATTTTAGCCTCACACGCCGGGTTATTGAGGATGAGGTGAAAAGCAGTATGTCAAAAATTCTAAACGCTGCAATAAGTTCTATTTCATTTTCCACAGACCTTAAAAAATCAGCACTTGACTACATAGTCCACTCTGATCCAGGAAAAGACAATGACATATTTGTTGTCAATGAAGATGGTACTTTACTAACCCCCTCTTTTTATTATGGGAAGTCAGGAACGCCCAATGCAGTTAATACCAAGTTGTTCAAAGAAATGGCCGGTATTGAAAAGGATGTTGCACTAAACAAAAAGCCCGTCATCACAGGATATGCCAGGATAAAGGATTCCTCTTTAATATTAGTTCTGACCAAATGCGAAGAAGAACTTACAGACCTGTGGCTCAAACCCAGGCTCAAGCTGGTTGGGTATCTGGCAATCAGCATTATGCTGATTTTATTATCCATCATGGGTACGTCAACTTATCTTGTGCGACGTATTCATTCTGCAGATCGCAAAAGGAGTGAAGCACTTCACCATGCAGAATATGCAAAAAAACTTGCATCCATAGGTCGACTGGCATCGGGAGTTGCCCATGAAATCAATAACCCTCTGGCGATTATCAATCAAAAAACAGGTTTGATTATAGACCTTCTGACAATGAAAAAAAAACTTTCTTCAGTAGAGCGGATTGTTCCCCTTGCAAATGATGTTCTTGATACAGTTAAACGGTGCGGTACCATCACCAGACGACTGTTGGATTTTGCCCGGCATATGGAGCCCAGCATAGAATCAGTTGATATAAGGGAAGTTGTAGGACAGGTACTTGCTTTTCTTGAAAAAGAAGCTGAACGACGACGTATCACTATATCTGTTGACATCAAAGACACGATTCCAAATTTTGAATGTGATAAAGGAAGTCTACAGCAGATTTTTTTAAACCTGATTGAAAATGCATTTGCTGCAATGGAAGATGGTGGACTATTGACTGTCGCCATCAAATTTAAAACAAAAGAAGAGTTGACTATCACAGTATCAGATAATGGAATTGGTATTTCTAATGAAGATATTGATAAAATATTTGAACCTTTTTATTCATCTAAAAATGATCATTGGGGAACCGGGCTTGGATTGTCCATTACTTACGGACTGGTAAAGGAAATCAATGGTGATATTAGGGTAAAAAGCCGGGTGGGTAAAGGCACCCGATTTACAATCACACTGCCTTTAAAGAATGTTGAGGAAAATTAATGGCAAAAAATGACAATTTACTTGCAGAGACAGGTGTGAAGTTTTTCGGCCAGATGTCTGCCTCGGCAACCCATGAAATTAAAAACACCCTGTCCATTATAAATGAAAGTTCAGGGTTGCTGCATGATCTGTCAATGATGGCCCAAAAAGGTCATCCCCTTTCCCTTGAACGCATCAAAGACATTTCGCAAAGAGTGACCCGGCAAGTAAAAAAAACAGATCTGGTATTACAAAAATTGAACCGTTTTTCCCACAGTGTTGATCAGGCAAAAGAAATAGTCGATATTGAGAAAACTGTAACTTTTGTTCTTCATTTGGTATCCCGGCTTGTTGAGATGCAGGGGGCGATTGTTAAGATAAAGCCTGCTTTATCACCCATGCTGGTTTTCACAAACCTTTTTTATCTGGAAAATATGATCTGGAGAGCCATTGAACACGCCTGTTTTGTTCAAGAGGGAGAAAAAAAGGTAATGATTTCATTTGGAACCGATCCTAAAGCACCCTCGATCTGGTTTTTAATGGACACGGCTAAAGATGATATAATGGATGATCTATTTGGGTCAAAAAAAGACCATGCCCTATTGGCATATCTGGATATATCCATTAAAAAAAATAGAGAAAATAATAGTTTTGGTCTTTTATTGCCAAAACGCATTTAACCTTTTACGCCAATTTAATTTGGCTAAAGCACCACGTTTTAAGGAGAAAGATAATGTCGGAAAAAGTATTGCTTGTGGATGATGAAAAAGAATTTTTAGAAATCATGTCGGAACGTATGACTGCCCGTGGTATGGAGGTGACGACTGCCCAATCTGCTGACCAGGCCCTTGCTATTATCGCAAAAAAATCATTTGATGCCATTGTCATGGATTTTCAGATGCCTGGAATGGATGGTATGGAAGCATTGAAGACTATTAAAAGTAAAAGGCCGGAACTACAGATCATTCTGCTTACCGGTTATGCCACTGTTGAGAAAACTGTTGAAGCCATGAAGGTCGGAGCCACCGATTTCCTTGAAAAACCGGCAGACATAGAAGCTCTTTCAGATAAAATCAAAAAAGCCAAGACTGAAAAAATGCTCATCGTTGAAAAACAAACAGAGGAAAAAATCAAAGACATCCTCCAGCGGTATGGTGGATAAAAAATTTAATTTTTCCCGGATTTTCTTGACAACAAGCAATTTCCTATTTTATTTAGAACCATTTTAAAATTAAAGGGTCAATATAACCCTAGGTAAATTTATATTAACTATAGGAGATGGATACTAACATGAGTACTAATATGATGCCTTCAGCCAGCTCTGATGTTGACTGGAAACGGATAATTTTTTTATCAATCGGTCTTTTACTTTTTTTTGTTGTTAACTTTTCACCGCCATGGCCTGATGCCATTGACCCCTCGGGAAAACATTTTTTATTGAGCAAACAAGCCAAAGGCGCTTTGGCTGTATTCCTTTTGGGCGGCACCTGGTGGGTTTTTGAAGTTGTTCCCATTGGCGTTACCAGCCTCTTTATGGGAATTTTGCAAGCAGTCTTTCTAATCCGGCCTGCCAAAACCGCCTTTCAGCAGATGTTTGATCCTTCGGTGGTCTTCATCTTTGCATCACTGGTGATTGGAATCGTATTTACCAAAACAGGTTTGACTCGTCGTCTTGCGTACAAAATGCTAGTCATAGTTGGTGAAAAAACCAGTATGATATACCTTGGCTGTTTTGTAGTCACGGCTGCCTTGACCCATATCATGGCACATACAGCAGTTGCCGCAACCATGTTTCCACTTCTCATCACCATCTATGGTCTTTATACGGATGATACAGAGACACCAACAAGATTCGGTAAAGGACTGTTCATTGGAATGGCCTATGTTGCAGGGGCCGGAAGTATCGTTACCCTGCTGGGTGCAGCAAGAGGAGCCGTGGCATTGGGTTTTTATAAAGAACTTGTCGGCACTGACATCACTTTTTTTCAACTGGCCTTCTACATGTTCCCCATTGGATGGATCATGACCTTTGCTTTATGGGGATTTTTTATGTTTTTTTTCAAACCTGAGCAAAAAACGATTCCAGGTTTAAGGGAAAAAGCAAAAAAACTCAGTAAGGCCATGGGACCCATTACTAAAAATGAAATTATTGCCGCTTCAATCATTTTCGGATGTATATTCCTTATGTCTATCAGGCCTTATGTTGCCATATTAGAGCCCATTGACAAGTCAGCTATTATCCTGACGTCTACTGTGCTGTTTTTTGTCATCAGAATTCTGGACATTAAAGACCTTGAATCTATTCCATGGAATATTATCTTATTGTTTGGCGGGGCCATGAGTATTGGTTTCTGCCTTTGGGAAACAGGAGCTGCAGAATGGATTGCCATAAACTGGCTAAGCATGTTCAAAGATTCCAACTGGTTTGTCTTTGTCATGAGCATGTCATTTCTTGTGATGATGTTGACCAATTTTATTATGAATGTTGCTGCCATTGCCATTGTCCTGCCAGTGGCTTTGGTTATTGGACCTTATCTCGGTGTAGGACCGGATGTGATCACATTTTCAGCCCTTGTCGTCGCAGGCATGCCCTTTTTGCTTCTGGTTGGTGCAGCACCTAATGCGATTGCCTATGATTCCAAACAATTCACCACGGGTGAATTCTTTGGATATGGTATACCGGCCAGCATTATATTAATGATAATAACCGGTATTGCCGTTTACTTTATCTGGCCTCTCATGGGTATGAAGATCATGCTATAAACATCAATAAGGAATACAAAAAAATGGATACAAAAAAAGTTAAGGAAGTTATGATTCCTTTATCTGATTATACCACGGTAAATGAAAACGACACCCTTGAAAAAGCGGTTAAAATGCTTTGTCTTTCGCAAAAAGGACTTGCTATTGATGCCTATAAACACCGGGCGATTCTTGTTTATAATGAAACCGGAGAAATTACCGGCAAAGTCAGCATATTTGATATTTTAAGAGCGCTTGAACCCAAGTACAGCCAGTTTGGACACTCAGATCATCTTAACAAAATAGGATTATCACGATTTGGACTCAGCAATGATTTTCTGCATTCTTTAGTTGAAAATTACAGTCTTTGGGATGAAAGTTGCGAATCACTTGTAAAAAAGGCAAAAAAAAGAATTGTAAAGGAAATCATGTATTCTCCCCAGGAAGGAGAATACGTCAGCGAAGATATCTCGGTGCCGGAGGCCATACACCAGTTTATCCTGGGTAACCACCAGTCAATGCTTGTGGTCAAAAAAGACAAGGTTGTTGGGATATTGAGACTTACAGATATTTTTAAAATAATTTGTGACCTGATGGTAAAAGAATAATCTATTTTAGCAGGATATGAAGACCGGTTATCTTCATGTCCTGCTGAACCAGCAAAGTTCAGTGGTTTGGCAATATACAGAATAATAAAATAATCTATATCAGATAATCCACAATTTTAATCACGTCCGATCTTTTAAAAAGAGTAATGCCTGTTTTTTTAGCAGATTGAATATCTGTTGGATCACTTTGACCATCATGTACAAAAGCTTTTACATTTTTAACTTCATAAAAAAGAGGTCTGCGTCCTGATTCATTCCTCCAAACTTCTATTTTGTCATATTGCCCGCTGATCCATCCTTCAATTAGAACAATATCAACGCCTTTATAATATTTTTCAAGAAGTGTCTGAGGCGACAGCTCTTTTTTTTTAGGCAAATAAATTGCAGCCATATTTTTTGTTATCATGGAAACTGGAGTTGCACCTGCTGTCCTGTGTAAGTAAGAATCTTTACCCGGTTTATCAAGCTCATGATCATGGGCACTATGTTTAATTGTTCCAATCTTTATATTTTTTTTTATTAATTCTTTTATGATGTCTACAATAAGGGTTGTCTTACCACAGCCGGGTTGTCCTATAATTTGGATTGGTTTCATTTTCTCTCCTTTTACAATTCAAGATTGTCCGGCAATGCTTCAGCCATCTGGCTTCGACAGCAATTTCCCGTACACAAAAATAATAATTTTAATTTTTCTGTCATTACTAATCTCCTGTGAAACCATTAAGTCATAACATTAGACTAAAATATATTTTAAGGAAATAAACAATATACAAAAGGTTAAAATCCCTTTGATATATACGGCTCTAACAAATTTTTGTACCCTGGCCCCAAGATACATGCCCATAAATCCACCGGAGCCTAACAGGGCACCCAGCATCC
>JABIYQ010000525.1 GCA_018702715.1 Desulfobacula sp.
GATTTATACTATCGGTTGAATGTGTTTAATTTAACGCCCCCTCCGCTTCGTGAAATCAAAGATGATATCCCTCTAATGGTTAAATTTTTTATAAAAAAGTATCAAAAAAAACATGGAGCCAGGGCAAAAAAAATAAGCGGGCAAGCCCTGGATATTTTATGCAGCCATTCATTTCCGGGAAATGTAAGAGAACTTGAAAATGAAATTGAAAGAGCTGTAGTCATGTTAGGGTCTGAATCAGACACCATAAAACCATGCCATTTCTCAGAAAATATACTGACAAAAAGTCAAAGTAAAAAAAATATAAAATATAAAAAAAAGACATTAAAAGAAATGGTGGCACTCTTTGAGCAGGACCTGATCAAAAAAGCCATGAAAAAGCATAAAGGCAATAAAACCCATGCAGCAGATGAGCTTGGGATCAGCCGGGTGGGATTAAACAATAAAATACAGCGGTATGAAATGGTTTGAGTTTACCCTGTGAGACAAATTAAGTTTTAAATAAATCAGGATTTATCCACAATTAAATGTTTGGCATAAAAAAGAAAACAAAAAAGAAATTGACCACTGAAGATCCCGTGTATTCTGGACGGGAATTTCTAGGACTTTGGTCATATGTGTTAACGCATGGATCTAATATTGATCAATTCTTTTGTGGGATTGACATTCCCAAAGAAAGAATCCTGGATGAAAATGAATGGTTTGATATCCATACTACATTTAAATTGTGGAAAAACTATCGATCCTGCCTTCAAGACTTTGATATGACTGAAACTTTTTACATTACTTTTGAATCTGCTAAAAAATCTTCCTATGGGATTGCGAAACTAGTGGCCCAGTTTTCATCCATAAAAAATATTTTCAAGTTAGCTCCTTATTTAGCAAGTACAGTATCCAAAATTGATCTATTTAAAATCCTTGAACTTGACGCTACTTCAGCCATAATTAAATATAACCCTTATCCGGGATTTGAAGAATTTATCGATTCTTCTCACTATTTCTCATTCTTGGGGGTGTTTGCCGCTATCCCAACCACACACGATATGCCGCCGGCAAAGGTCAGGGAAATTGCAAGTCTGATCGATGTGAAAAAAAAATTTTCAATCGATTTTGCACAGTTTGACCATACCATAAAAGAAAAAAATGGAATCATCTATCTGGATGATGAACCGGCCGGAAAATGGATCACCATTTCCAAAGACCATGATCTTAACCCTGTGGTGCTTAAATATCTTACAGGAGAAAAATGTGTGTTATGGGAAAAGGATATAAGGGAAACAAAAAAATCAGGAAAAAAAATTCTCATTGCAAAAAAAGGGGATCTTTATAATTGCTCATCAAGTATTTTTACTGCAAAATGGGAAAATTCCAACTTTATTTCTAGAATAAAAAAGGCCCTTCCCATTGCCAGACAATTTTTACTTGCCTTTTTTAAGAGCCGGGATGCCTTGTTTAAACAGACATCCATGCTCCATGACCAGGCAAGCATACTTGAGGATAGAATCAGAACAAAAACCAGGGAGTTGAACCAGGCCCATGAGGAAATCATGGAGCTTGAAAAACGCACAATTGAGCACAGAATCACGGGCGGATTTGCCCATGAAATGAGGAATGCCCTTGCCGGTGCTCAATTGGAATTAAGATCAGTCATTGATTATAAAAACCAAAAAAAAACATCCACTAAAATTCTTAAAGAGAATGCAACTCTTCTATTGGAAAATCTATATACACTTCATAAAGACTATGGAATACCCAAAAACAATATCGCAAAATCTTTTATCCCACAGCTAAAGGAGATGGCTGAGATATCAGATCATTTATCCAATGTGTTCCATGATATTTCAAGTGATATTGACCGGGGATTAAATATTACCAAGGAAATCAGAAATTATGCGAAAATGCATGAATTTAAGGCCGGGACCCAAATTGTTGAAATCGTCAGCCTTTTGAAAAACTTTAAACACCGACATTTAAAAGAGCTGAACAATAACAATATTACCCTATCGTTTTCCGGAATAAAAAAAGCCCATGTCACAGCAGATAAAGAATATTTAACTTCCATTTTCACCAATTTGATTCTCAATGCAAAAGAGGCATTAGTTGATGATGAAACACTTAAAGGCAAAATTCATATCAACATCGAAAAAAATAATTCAACTTTTATCGTGAAGGTAATAGATAATGGTCCCGGCATTCCAAATGATATAGAAAAAGATATTTTTGAACCTTTTTTTACAACCAAACCTTCCAGCGGAACAGGTTTGGGACTGGGTATTGTCAAAAGGCTTGTAAATTTATATGGCGGGCAGATCACCATTGAATCGGTCATGGGAAAAGGGACAACAGTTGAAATAAGGCTTCCAGGAATTGAGAATGGATCGGTTTAATAGACTTTTAAAAAAATTTGACCTTGAAGAACCGCCTTTTAAATCATCAACACGGTTCCAGGTTTTGATAATAGATGACAGCCTTAATATTCAAAATGCGCTGAAGCGAATCCTGATTCAAAAAAATTATGAGGTGACCCTTGAGTCAACAGGTAAAGGCGGAATTGATGCGTTAAGCGATGAGACCGGTGTTGTCATACTGGATGTAAAACTGCCGAAAATGGATGGCATACATATTTATATAAAGCTAAAAGAAAAAAATCCTCAAGTCCCCATTATTTTTTATTCAGCATATCCCGGAGATAAGAAGATCGTAAAAAAATGCATTTCTTTAAAACCCCATGCCTTTATTGAAAAGGGTGTTGCAAAAGATATTGATTCTCTATATCAATCCATTGACAATGCTACAGATATTGACAAATGCCATACAAAGATTAACTGATAACTAAGTTTACGCTTTTTACACAACTCCTATCGATTTCATATCCTCAAAATATAAAACACTTGAACATATCGTATTTATTATCAGTAAGTTAATGTGAATCCTCTCTGCATTACCCCTGATTGGCATGGTTGATGCAGCTATAATCTAATGGTTTAAAGATTGATGTTTAGCATTTAACCCAACTTACGAGGTGATATTATTTCATTACTGAGCAGAACAAATTTAGAAATCGATCCATACATTGTCCAATTACAGCAGCAAGTTGATAAACATAAAACTGCGACGATGATATTAACTGAAATCAATGAGACACTCAGCAAAGAGGTGAAAGAAAAAACAAATCGATTAAAACACCTCAATGAACAACTTATTGTTGCTGAAGAAATGGAACGAAAGGCTGTTGCCTCAGACCTCCATGACGGGGTTGTTCAAAATCTTGCCATAAGTATTTCTACTATAAAAGATATCAAAGATTCCACTATCATTCCAAACACACAGGTGCTTTCAAAAATCCAGGGATACCTTGAACAATCCGTACGGGAGATCCGGTCCCTGATCTATAAACTGGTGCCGCCGATTTTAGATGATTTTGATATTGAAATTGCCCTGGGGGTTTTTATAGAAGAAATAAATATAAATCATAAAAGTAGTATAAACTATATCAATAATTTAAAAGATCCCATTCATTTTGATAAGACTGTTAAAATTGTTTTATACCGGGCTGTCAGCGAGCTAGTAACCAATATGATAAAACATTCCAAAGCAAAAAATGCCAAAGTGATTGTCTCAGAGACTCGGAATATGGCGCAGTTAAGTGTTGAGGACGATGGCGTTGGGTTTTATTCTGGAAAAACACACCATTCCCGGTCCGGCTGTTTCGGGTTAAACAATCTTAAAGAACGCATGAAAAATATTGATGGTGAAATGAAAATATTTTCTGAACCAGGCAAAGGAACAAAAATTGTATTATTGATACCCAAATAAAAAATCCCAGAAGCTGGTTTCCCCCAATTATTTGATCTTAAAAAATAAATTTTAATATCTGCAAGAAAACTGTTTGAATTAGGTATTGCTTAAAAATTAAATTCAGCTATAACTGACATGTCTTGATATTAAACTTCATTTTGCCGGATTAAAAAAATCTCATGAAATATATTTTAAGGGATAGAAATTTAAGTATTTTATTTGTATCCACATTTTTATTTTTTACAAATGAAGCCTTATTTCTGCCCACTCTACCCCTGTATTTATCGGGTGCAGGTTACAGCAATACAATGATAGGGATAGTTCTCGGGGCATTTGCACTGGGAGTTTTGCTTGCACGACCCCTGTCTGGATTTATTACAGATGAAAAAGGCAGAAAAATATCCCTTGTTGCCGGAGTTATCATTTTTGCTGCAGCCCCTTTATTATATCTTGTTTCCACTGATTTTCTGTATTTAATCATAATCAGATTTTTTCATGGGTTAGGGCTTTGCTTTTATACAACTGCATTCCCCGCGTATATCACAGATGTCAGTGATGAGAACAATAGGGGTGAAATATTAGGTCATATGGCAACATCCACAACTTTAGCGTTTACTTTGGGTCCATTGGTTGGAATGACAGTCTTCAGCTCATACGGATTTAAGTCCTTGATTTTCCTTTGCACAATAACAGGACTATTAAATCTTATCGTAATTTTAAAGATATCGGAGATTCATAAAAAAACAGATAAGAGATTAAAGATTCCTTACAAAAAAATTGTCTTTAAAAGAAGCGTGCTTGTTTCTTCTTTTATTCAGCTGATATATGCCATTATTTTTGGTGGCATAATGACATTTCTTCCCCTTCTTTTAAAAAATATTGAAGGCGTAAATGTGGGTGTTTTTTTTATGGTGGAATCCATTGTAATCATCGCCTGCAGATTTATAGCCGCTCAAATGGCCGACAAATACGGAAGAGGACCCGTGTTTGTCTATTCTTTTCTTATTATTATTTGTGGTGTTTATTTAATATCAAAAATAGATACAATACACATCCTGATTGCCACAGCAGCTCTTTTTGGGGTAGGCTCCTCTTTGTGCTTACCTGCACTTTCAGCATATATAGCAGACAGATCTGATCCATCAGCCAGGGGTACGGTTTTCAGTTTTTTTTATGGTGCCTTTGATGCGGGTGTTGTTGTGGCCGGTGTTTTACTGGGGTTTATTGCCGATTTGACCGGTCTTCGAGAAATGTTCATGATTACTGCAGCTTCCGGTTTTCTTTGCCTCATTATTTTTTCCCTGTTTATTAAAAAAGGATTTAGGAAATCTTTACAATGGTCTCTTTTACCTAAAAGGCAATAGGTCTGCCTTTCTGTGTCGCGTATATGAAATATGACTTATTTTATAGGCTTGTCAACTATATTTCGATATTTCTGGAAATATAGTTGACAAACTCTTTTTAAGTATTTATTATGGTGACAATGAAAAAAAGGAAACTATGGAAAATAAAACAGCAGCAAAAAAACTGGCAGAACTGGGACACATCACCCGGCTTTCAATTTTTCGATATCTTGTTAAGGTTGGCGATCAAGGAGCACCCGTCGGACAGATTCAGGAAAAATTAAACATACCGGGTTCCACTTTGTCACACCATATCAGCCGACTGGTTTCAGTGGGTTTAATCCGCCAGAAAAGACAGAGCCGTACACTGTATTGTGTGCCCCAGTTTGAAGTTTTGCATGAGCTTATAGACTTTCTCCAGGCTGAATGCTGTACTGAAGGCAAATGTAATATTTAAACAGATATTTTTTTGCTTTTATATTTCGAAATATCCGGAAGCATAGAATTAATATACAAAATTTAAAAAAGGTTTATCATGGCAGCAGAATTTATAAAAATAGCAAATTTCATGATTACTGCATTTTTACACATCTGGCCCTATCTTGTGATCACCATACCCATTGCAGTGGCCGTAAACATGTCAGGCGCTGCCAGATACATTAAACGCGCTTTTGATGCGGGCCCGGTTACAGCAATCCTTCTGGCAACACTTGTAGGCGCCTTTTCCCCCTTTTGTTCCTGTGGTGTCATACCAGTGATTGCAGCCCTTTTGATAGGCGGTGTTCCTTTGGCACCTGTCATGTCTTTTTGGATCGCATCCCCTTCCATGGATCCTGAAATATTTTTTTTAAGCGTAGGAACGATTGGCTGGAATTTAGCCGTCTGGCGTCTGGTCGGTACCCTTATCCTTAGTTTGGCGGCAGGATTTATTACACATTATCTTTCGCAGACAAAATGGATCCCAAAAAATGTCCTTAAAAATACAATTGGTTTGAATACCCCCCAAAGACCTTCAATGATTCAAAATACCTGGAGCAGATTCTCAACAGGTGTTAAAAACCTATTTTCTTTAAAACCCAAAGCATTGATTCCAACTGCCGCCTGCTGTGGTGACAATCCATCCTTTGCCACGCAGATACAGGATTCGGCCCGTTATGAAACTATTTTAATTAAACCGGATCAAAAAAAAGAGGATCAAAAAACTGAAACCTGCGGATGCCGGGAAAAACAGGATTTTTGGAGTCGTCTTTTAAAGGAATCTTATAGTGCTACCCTCATGGTCGCAAAATTTATGACCCTAGCCTTTTTTCTGGAGGCAATTATTATCCTTTATATCCCGGGTGA
>JABIYQ010000166.1 GCA_018702715.1 Desulfobacula sp.
AGAATAAAGGACAGCTTTATTCGTTCCCCATCAAGTATTTTGGCCAAATCGGGTTTTTAAGTTTGGCTAGCCTCCAATATTCAGCTTTATTGAACCGCCATGGTACTGACCCATATGCCTGGGGGTGTGGGAGGGAAAGCCAGTAAGGCCCCCCTATCCCAATTTGACGTTTTTATCGCAATATGTTAGATACTTGACAGTATAGAGTTTTTGATATCTACGCCGCCTCTGGCAACATGATCTTAAAGGGCCTCTTGAACTTTTGACATAATTATTCGATAAGTCGAGGTATTCTTGAAACTGTGAAAATTATGATAGAACTCTTGCCGGACAACCAGCCTTACTGTCTCCTCGCTGGGGGCGGAAGAGCTGATCGTGCGCAGCCAACCACTTAAGCTGGAACTCAAAACTGTCGAGAATATATTAAGAAGGGATTAAAAAGAATGTCCAAAACTAAACCAGAAAGCTATCCAATATTTAGAGCGTCTACTTTCATTATCATTTTTATTTGTACGCTGATCAATATAACTTTCGCTATAAACAAGTCTAAAGATCCGTTCAACAAACAAAATATTTCCAGCGGCGATAAACAGAATCCCTTTACACAAGCGACACAGCTGCACAAGCAGCCGACCTATAAAAAGTCACTGGTGCATGTAAAAAAAATATACCAGGATTCTGAAAACCAGAAGATCTATATTCCTGAAGAACAGCTTTATTACCGTGTATCCCTTTCTCCAGATAACGAAGCCGCATCTTTTTTGATCAAAAAGGACAGTGGCAAGCTCAAGCTGGATTTAGCACCGCTCATGGAAGAGTATACCAGAGTGATGATATCTTTTGGCGAGGGTGTGGAAGAGAAATATGTGATATATAAAGATATCAGGCCCCCTGAGATTGAATTGAATATTGAAGCGATTCCTGATACTCAACAAAACCTTGAGCAATTTGGAAGTTGTGTCGTATCTCTTGGAGCAAAGGATGCAGATTCCGGGATCGATCAGGTATATATCTCAATTAACGGTCATGAATTTGAACTTTATCAGGAGTCTTTAACCTACATTCCCATGAAGGTTTACAGTATCAGGACATACGCGGTTGACCGGGTGGGGAATGTATCATCACCTATGGAGTTGGTATTCCGGATCGACAGTATACTGGCAAAGCAACGGCTCGTTAAACGTAAAGCACGCAAGGCTATTGAAAAAAAATCAAAAGCGGAAAAAAAGGTAGCCTTTCAGGTTATTGAAAAACTGTCTTCCATGTCCCCACAGATCGTTTTTGAAAAAAGCGAATCGCAGATTTCTAATACCAAGGGTAATCTACTGGCTCCCAGTTCACCTCTCGTAATATCTCGTTTTAACAAGATACCGGCTATCAAGGATGTATTTATCAAGTTTGCATCCAATCCAAAATCTGTTTTGAAACCTTTTCAAGGAACACCATTGGATCTTGCCATCCAGGAACGAAAGGAAAAGGAGGAAGAAGGAACGCTTATTGAGGAGAAAAAATCAATTGATATTGATAAAATAAACGTTAAAAAGCTTCTGGCTAAGTTTGCTGATCAGGAACCCCCATTTGTAATGGTTGAGGTATTGAAAGACCGATTTGCAGAGGGAAAATACGTGTATGTCTCAAAACGTTCGCGAATAAAACTGCTCGCTGATGACGCAAATCGTGGTGTAGATAAAGTCTGGTACGATTTTAATCAAGGAGATAAAATTGAATACAAGGATCCCTTTACTGTTCCACAAAAATCGGGAGAACAGCTGTTAAACTTTAGTGCTATTGATAAAGCGGCCAATAAGAGCCCGGTAGGTGCGTTAACCCTGTTTCTGGATACCCAGTTGCCGGAAACAACCCATTCATTTAGCCAAGTACCTTTTGTCAGGGGAAAGAGCATTTTTATCAATGGTACAACTCAAATCAGATTGGCTAGCCGCGACCGTGATTCAGGTGTTCAGAAAATACTTTTTAAAATAAATGGTGGGGAAGCAAAAACATTCGATAAAGGCATTCTGTTTTCCGCTGAAGGTAAACACCGGTTAGAGTACTTTGCTGTTGATCAGGTCAACAATCATGAAAAGGCAAAGCAAATTGAATTCTATATTGACAGATCGCCACCCTCGATTTTCTGGCAATACAGCAACACACCTCGGAAAAACACCGGGGATTCAAAAACACAAAACACGAAGTTGTCATACCCGAGTAACAGTGTTCTGTTTTTAGCAGCCTCCGACCAAAAATCAGGCGTAAAGAAGATTTCCTATCGGCTTAATAATAAAGAAACCATCCCTTACAGAGGCCCAATCTTATTCAAGGAGAAAGGGGATTTTCAGTTAACCGTTTATGCTGTGGATGCTGTTGGAAACCAAATTCAAAAACAAACAGCCTTCTCGGTTTACTAACCAATCAGGGATGATTACGCTCATGTTACCTGAGAAAGGACCATGAATAGTACACAATCAGATTCGTTTAAGCATACGGACATAAATCATGATATTTGGAAAAAGAATGATGAATAACGGAATAAAGTCAAAATGTGTTTTTTGGTTAGCATTCATATTTCTTGTCTTTCCTGTACTCGCAGGTTTTAATATAGAAAAGGGCTTGGCTGCGGATCTGTCAGATCCACAGGAACCCGCGCAAAAAGAAAATCTTGAAGGTACCAGTGCACTTCAAAAAAAGGACTACAATACTGCATTGTCTCATTTCATTAAAGCTTCCATCCTGGATAATAGCGAGGAAAAATATTTTCTGGATATTGGTAGAACTTTATATAGGCATTTCGACCCTAAATCGGCTGCTGTCTGGATCGGTAAATCGCTGCCTGAACAAAAAGGACTGTACAAATATTATTCATATGCAGGCTGGGCAGCAATAAAAGATAAAGAGAATAAAAAAGCGGTCATCTGGCTGGAAAAGGCTGTGATTTTAGCAAAAAGCGAAAACGAAACCGCCTTAATGGCAGCATTTCTCAATTCTCTAGGTTCTATCTCCTTCGATCTGCATCAATTTGATCTTGCCACAGAATATTTTTATCAGGCTACCGCATTGCAGAAGGACAACACGTTTTACAAGCAAAACTGGGAAAGAGCCAAACACATGATCCGCCGTTTGACAAAACGGGACAACGAAATTGGGTTTATTAATTATGAAACTGGTAAATTTGAAAAAGCCCTGCCTCTTTTTCTAAAGACTTATAAAATAAGGGAAAAAGTATTTGGTGCAAAACACCCGGATACCCTGGTCTCATTAAATAATCTGGCAAGTTTATATCAGGCGAGCGGGGAAAACGACTTTGCCCTGCCATTTTTTGATAAGGTGTATAGAATCCGTTCAGACGTATTTGGAAAAAAACATCCTGATACCCTGGTTTCCATGAATAATCTGGCAGCCAGTCTACAGTCTTCGTATCAGTATAAAAAAGCGGAGAAACTCTTTGTCGAAGCAGTAAAGCTCAGAACAGAGGTATTCGGAGAAACCAATGCCGATACGCTGACGTCTATTAATAACCTGACAAGCATCCTGGTTGAAATATCAAATTTTAAAAAGGCATTACCGATAGCGGTGAAAGCGCTAAAGATCAGTAAAAGCGTAAACGGAGAAGATCACTCTGATACAATTACAGCCTTAAATAATTTAGCAGAAGTTTATCAA
>JABIYQ010000299.1 GCA_018702715.1 Desulfobacula sp.
ACAATATAGATATAGATATTTGTACCGTGCATTCTCTTGAATTCAACAGTTGGAAGTCGTTTCAAGAAATTTTAAAATCTTTTTTTGTTGAATATTGTTTTGCATCCGACCAGTTTAAAAATCTAAAATTATGTGAAAACCGAAAATGTCAAAAACTGATGCTGGAGATACGTAAAAACCAAAAACAGTTCTGCAGTAATAAATGTCGACAAGCTTTCTTTAAACAGAATCCCAAAAATAAGTGCCGGGATAATCAAAATCAATGGATAAAGGAACAGTTCAATTCACCTGAATTAACAAAGTATTTCAGTGAGAATGCTTCCAGCCAAACTATGGAAAAAGAGGATAAATACTTTGGGAAACGGATTGTAACCGAGGATTGTTCTGACTGCACTGAAATGGTCAGCAGAGGTCACTGCAAAAATATTGTGATCAAGAACATAGAACTGATTGATATAGAACCAAAACGCAAAAAGAAAATTCTAAAAAAATAATCTAATAAAAACCCCCCGCTTTAGTCCACCAATATAATCTTTATTAAAAATCGTAACGATAAAATATATAAAATCTCATAAAATAGTCACGATTTATGAATATCGGTCTTCTCTCAAAAATTTTACATAGTGTCGAAATTTTTAAAAAAAGGAGAAGGCATGGATGAAACAAAAAAACATAACCTCTGTAAGAGGGCCACCCGTTTAACCCTTGGACTCATCATTTTTACTTTTATGGTAACACATCGTTTTAATTATCCAGAATTCAAAATAATAGGAGAATATTCTATGGATAAAATTAATTCTTGCAGCAATATGCTTGCCACCGTGACAGAATCGCATACAAACAAAAGCCCAGTTAATGAAAATGGTTCCTTATTGAATGGGATCATTGAATATACCGATTTTGTAGGTCTGAAAACGCATAAGCAACAGGCGATTTTGACTATTCTAACAGCGATTTCAGCTCATGTCGGAGAAAACACAACCCTATTCTTATCCGCTCAGCCAGGCGTTGACGGGCTATCCTTTATGAATCCTATTAGTCAGATCATACCTGGTTCTTTCAAGAGAGAATTTTCCGAATTGAGCAAGCCACTTCTTTTGAGTTGTCCTGAACTGTTGAAAAATAAAGTGGTAATCGCTTTGAACTCAGAAACTGTGAAAAAAGGCAGTCAGATTTTAAAAATTTTGACTGAGCAAGGACACGTCAATGACCAAGCCATAAAGAAAACAGGCGGCACAACAAATATCAATGAAATTTGTATTGAGGGACCTGCCTCGGTAATTGTTCTCATCGGGCAGTCAGAATCCAAGTGGCTGAACGACTTTTCTGCATTGAGGCTTATTTTAGAAAGCAGCACCAATTACATTCTGGAGCGGCTAAATAAAAAAAGGATGAGACCAGATCCAAGGCAAAAAGAGATTTTGGTTAACGTCTTGAAAAAGGAAATTGAGAGGCTGAAGGTCCAACCCGTTGAAATTCCTTTTTTGGATCAAATAGTGGACAGCTTGGATCATACGAACCCTGACAGTATTATGATTATGGACAAAATAATTTCTTTCGTGAACATTATCACCATTATCCAAAATGCTAAGCTTTCGACAGAAGAAGAAAGGAAAGCGGGTTATTATGGGCTTGATATAAACCATTTTTCAAAGAGAAATGATAATCTCCTTGAATATCAAGGGAAAGTGATGAATGCTCCTGATCAACCCCTGGTTGCAACGAAAAAAGAGTATTTCATTGTATACACATTAATTGCCGGCGCCTTAAATTTCAATGAGGATCAAATATCTGCAAACGCTATGCAAGTGTTTGATGCAATTTTGCCGATCAACATTAATTTCGTTTTTTCAAGTACGTGCCTTGATAAGGATAAGGCGACAGAGAGGGACATTATAAATACTCTCGACAATCAAACCGATGGTAGAGGGTGGGCCAGTCTTTTGCACATTAAAGAAGAAATGGAAAAGAATGAAGGAGTAAAGACAAATAATTCATTCGTTAGTAGAGGTGTCAAGGAACTGCTGGAGAAAAAGTATGTTTCGCAGATAAAAGATCCGAATGCACCAAATAAATTTCTTTACGCCATCACAATGACAACGCCTGCAAATAGGTATGACTTGCCTCATCCAGCCGAGATCAAAGATCCGGTATACAAAGGTCATTCAGTTGAAGTGACCAATCCTTTAACCGGTGAAAAAGAAATTATTTAAGATATCGAATTGAAATAATTAAACTTTTCAACTTTTCAGGAAAAAATGCATTTTTTTGTGTGATTTCGATGAAAAGTTGAAAAGTTGCCATATGAAGGGGCTGACTCTGATGAGGGTCATCCCTTTTCCATTCATATAAGAAGGAGATTTCCAATGACAATAAAATACTGTCCCAACTGCGAAACTCTGGTTAAAACCAAAGTAGTCCCATCCGGTTACAAGCAAATAAGAATCAATAACAGCATCGCTAAAAGACGCAAAATCATCCACCGCATTGAAGATGGTGGCTGCGGTCACACCTGGTTCACATATGAGGTTCCAGAGGATGTTATGATGCGATTGGCACCGACAATGTTTGATGATATATTGGAGGTCTGAAAACTGACTGTTTAGGTCTTAATGGCCATTCCTGTTATGGGGGTGGCCATTTATATATCACCGCCCATCCGAGTTTGTATCTCAGCCCAATTTTCCACATATTTTAATTCCATTCAGTGAAAATCGCCTTAATACCTTAACACAACCCGCCCAGTTACAAACTGGAACTGACCTTACCTCGTCCGGGTAACATATAAAAAAGGTAATTTACCTTGATTTCCCAAACCACAAAGCAGGAGGAAAATATGAAAGAGTCTCAATCAAAAAAATCATTAACAATTTATTTGTCCGAAGAGGACCATAGCAAAGTGCAGGAATTGATAAATGAAAGAAAAATAACAATAGCGCAGTGGTATCGTGAAATTACAAGACTGGGTTTTTATAAACATGAGCAGGATAAATTAATTGAAAATAA
>JABIYQ010000389.1 GCA_018702715.1 Desulfobacula sp.
AGATGCACTCCAGCAACTTTTTGAAACATGGCCTGGTGCAGTGTTCAGTGAAAACTCTAAATCCATTGAGCCCTTTTTAAATCAGATATTCAATCTGGATAAGACCAAAGAATCCCGCCCATTCAATCTTTTAATAAAAGGAACGAATTTTCAAATTAATGTATGGAAGGCCTTATTACAGATACCCAGCGGAAATGTGGTGAGTTATCAAGATATTGCTGAATATATTGGCCGCCCAAAAGCATTTCGAGCGGTTGCAAGTGCTATTGCCATTAATCCGGTTGCCTACTTGATACCATGCCATAGGGCTATTTCTAAATCAGGTAAAATTCATCAATATCGATGGGGCTCTTCAAGAAAAAAGGCTATTGTTGGATGGGAAGCTGCAAAAAGTGCATAGCAGAAATTGTTATCACAAAGGATAGTTAGGACAACCCGGTGATGTAGGGTTTTCTGTGATCCAGAGAAGAGAGTCAATGCCACTTCAAAATAGAGTTGATCCATGGGGAAATATAATTGCAACCGCAAGCCTGGTTTTTTTCTTGGATATTTTCATTAAAAAAAGGATGTGTGCTGTCAATTGTGCAGAAATACGATCGGGCAGTTAATCGCTGAATCGGTTATCGCAATCCATGAAATTCCAGAGATTTCATGTCCGGATTCCCCATTGAAGTGCCTTGAACCGACTTAGATCATCCTTATTTACCAGGGCCTGTGACCATACCACTGGTTCAGGCCAGCCGTGTTTTTGCGAAACTTGTTGGATTGAAAATCCTTTGGAAAACTCGCTATTTACCCATTATGCCAATCCTGGCATTTTGAATAAATAGCACGATACCGTCTGCTGGCGAATGGTCAATTTTTTTAATATCTATCATACTGAACGAAAAAGAATATTTTTTATTGTCTGTTATGGACATGATCTAATATCGCAATGGGGGCAGGCTTCAATTTTTTTAATAAAATCTCTAAGTTTTTTAAATGTCAGTTTGTCCATGGCATGCTCCATTCGGCATGCAGTTCTGTCTGCAGTTTCTTCATCAACCTTTACGATTCTGAAAAAAAAATCTTTTAAAAAAATATGGCGCTGTTCTATCTCCATTGCGATTTTTCTGCCTTCAGGAGTTAAGGTGACATATCCATAGGGCTCATAATTGATAAGCTTATTGTCGGCAAGCTTTTTCAACATTCCCGTAACAGAACCTCTTTTAATGTCCAATTTTTTAGCAATATCCTTTGATCGAGCCACTGTTTTTTGTGTCTGCAATGCAAGAATGGTTTCAAGATAATCTTCAAGGTTTTCTGAGAGCGACTCTTTTTTTATCATAATTTTTCTCCATTAAAGTAACACCATATGTTTATATTTAACTATTTAGTAAGTCAAACATTTATTTTGTGACCCCACCTTATTTTTTTATTGACTGTATCAAAAGTTAGGCGTATAAAACATTTTATATGAATTAACAAAATTCATGCACGGCACAGGGAGACAAAATGGGAAAAATCAAATTAAGACATATGAATATGGAAGTGGTCGGCATTTTTAATAATTTTTAATACAACGCTGGCTTTGACACTTTCCATCTTCTTTTATCAGGTTGGAAGTGTTGTGCTCGCTTAACAAAAAGGAATTATTTTCATGGATAAAATTATTGTTGGTATTATTGTAGCAGGGGCGATTGTTTTTGCAATTAAAAATTTTATAAAAACATATCAAGGGAAGAAATCATGTAATTGTGGCAATGGAGGTTCATGCGAATCCAAAAGAACATGTCCTTCTGATTTTCCTATGACAAATAAAAAATAAGTAATAATAAAAAAAAATTTAGATAAATCCATATTGCCTTCTACTTTATTTGATTTGCATATAGATTTGGTATGAAAGTTGCTTTTTAAGTTGCCAGACTTAAAACAATATTATAATAAGAGTAGTATCTTTCCATTGTATCCTATCAATTTTTCTTATGAGGTGTCTTATGAATGATGATAACAAACCCATTACACCGGAAATAGTCGAAGAAGAGAGTGAAAACAAAGACGGTCAACTGGTTGAGCAAAGTATAAAACCAGATATTTTATATCTTATTCCTATCACTGGCCGTCCTCATTTGCCGGCTCAGGTTCAACCCCTTATAGTCAGCAAGAAAAGATGGGAAGAAACACTGACAAAAGCATCCAAAGATTCAAAAAATCTTTTGGGCCTTGCATATGTCAGAGAAGTAAAAGGTAAATACGTATATAAAGATGATTTTCCTAAAGTTGGTTGTGTAGTCAGGATGATGAATGTCGCTGATACCCAGGGAAATATTCAGTTTATTGCCCAGGGGCTTGAACGATTTCGAATCAAGCGGTTTTTGTCGGATAAACCGCCTTTTGTTGTCCAGGCTGAATATTTCACAAAAAAAGAGGAAAATGAAAATGAGCTTAAAGCCTATGCTATTGCTATTATTAATGCCATCAAACAATTGCTCTCACTGAATCCATTATACTCTGAAGAGGTTAGACAATATCTTGGGATGTTCAGCCCGAACCAGCCATCGCCCCTGACGGATTTTGCTGCAGGCATTACAACTGCTTCCGGGGATGATTTGCAGGAAATTTTAGAACTCGAATCTGTTATGGAACGGATGAAAAAAGTGATGATGCTGCTGCAAAAAGAGATAGAAATTGCAAAGCTTCATAGCAAAATACAAAAAGACGTTAATACACAGGTGGATGATAATAAACGTAAATTTTTCTTAAAGGAGCAGCTTAAGGCAATCCAAAAGGAACTTGGACTGCAAAAAGATGATAAGACTTCGGATGTGGACAAGTTTAAAGAGAAGTTTGCAAAACTTGTGCCGCCTGAACATGTGACTAAACGCTTTGAGGATGAGATTGAAAAATTATCAGTGCTTGAGACTGGCTCTTCCGAATACGGTGTTACCAGAAATTATCTGGATTGGATTACATCCTTTCCATGGGGGGTCTATTCCGAGGATAATATTGATATTGATCGAGCCGAAAAAGTTCTTGATAGAGATCATTCAGGGCTTTCTGACGTCAAAGAAAGAATAATAGAATTTTTTGCTGCCGGAATTTATAAAAAAGATATTGCAGGTTCCATTATTCTCTTTGTAGGCCCTCCCGGTGTTGGTAAAACATCCATTGGAAAGTCAATCGCAGAAGCCGTTGGAAGAAAATTTTATCGTTTCAGTCTTGGTGGAATGAGAGATGAGGCCGAGATCAAAGGCCACCGCAGGACTTATGTGGGGGCATTGCCCGGAAGACTGGTTCAGGCCTTAAAGGATACAGGGGTGGCTAATCCTGTGATAATGCTGGACGAGGTGGATAAAATAGGAATGTCTTACCAGGGTGATCCGGCATCTGCCCTGCTCGAGGTACTTGACCCTGAGCAGAACTCCGAATTCATGGATCACTACATGGATCTTCGGATTGATTTGTCAAAAGTCTTATTTATCTGCACGGCCAATCAACTGGATACCATTCCAGGGCCATTGTTGGACAGGATGGACCGGATTAATCTGTCCGGTTATATTACTGAAGAAAAAATGGAAATTGCAAGAAAGCACCTGTGGCCAAGACTTTTAAAACGAAATAACCTGACATCCAGGAAAATTACCATTACAGACCCGACCATCCGGAAACTGATTGATGGTTATGCCAGGGAGGCAGGCGTCAGAAATCTTGAAAAGCTTTTAAATAAGATCATTAGAAAAAGTATTGTGACCATATTAAGAGAGAAAAAAGAGAGAATCAGGATCAATATTAACTCCCTGGAAGATTATCTGGGGGCACCGATTTTTAAAAATGATAAACAGATGTCCGGCATAGGAGTTGTCACAGGACTTGCCTGGACCCAGCTTGGTGGGGTAACCCTTCCAATTGAGGCGGTAAAAGTCCATGGGGGAAGTCCCGGATTTAAGCTGACTGGAAAACTTGGGGAAGTAATGCAGGAATCTGCAACCATTGCGTATAGCCATGTCAGGGCCAATCTTGCTTCATTTAAAATAAAAAAAGAATATTTTGATACCGCCTTTATCCATATTCATGTGCCTGAAGGAGCAACCCCAAAAGATGGCCCAAGCGCCGGAGTCACGATTGCAACAGCGATTGTTTCACTGGCAACAGGAAAAGTTGTTAATCGTCCCCTTGCCATGACAGGAGAGATAACTTTGACAGGGGAAGTCCTTCCTGTCGGCGGAATAAAAGAGAAAATCATTGCAGCACGAAGATCCGGCATTCGTGAGATTATCCTGCCCGAAGGTTGCATACCTGCTTTTAAAGAGCTTCCAGAGCACATTAAAGAAGGTATAAAGTTTCATTTTGCAAAAAAATACAAAGACGTGTTTAAAATTGTATTTAATAATTTATAAGATGTTTCAATAGATACTGCCCAATTAAAAATCTGAAAAATTTTCCCGGGTCCAAGCCGGAACTCGGGAAAATTGGCGGTTTTAGGTCGTGCACTGAATACTATATCAATTTTTTTATCCTTGTCCAGGCATCGCAAGGAAGCTGTGCTCCCATTATCTGACAGACCTCATAGCCGCAGGCTGAAGCAATTTGTCCACTTTTTTCAATGGAAAATCCATGGGCAATCCCAAAAAGAAACCCAGCTGCCCAGAGATCTCCTGCTCCGGTTGTGTCGATGGGGTCATTTCCTGATTGAGCTTTAATCCTTGTGATAGTATCATTATGTGATACACAACTGCCTCTTTTTCCAAGTTTCAGGACAGCATATGTGACATGTTGAGACATTATCCCAATTGCTTTTTGTTCATCTTCATACCCAGTATATGCCTTTGCCTCATCTTCATTGGCAATAAGGATATCAACAAAATCTTTTATGATATCTTCAAGAATGTCTCTGGACGCGTTGACTACTTCAAAACTTGCAAGATCCAGGGCAATAAGAGATCCTGCGGCTCTGGCAGCTTTTATTGCAGCCATCATTAAATCCTTATTGAATAAAAGATATCCCTCAATCATGGAAATGGCTGTATCTTTAAACATGTCAGGAAAGATTAATTTTGGATCAAGTTCTGTGGATGCTCCAAGGAAAGTAAACATGGAGCGCTGGGCATCCGGAGTAATCACAGATAAAACTTTACCAGTTGGTGAGTCTGAGATTGAAACAATAGGTTCAACATTGCATTTAATTATCTGTTTTTCAAATGCGCTTCCATATTCATCGTTACCCCTTCTGCCGATAAATCTGGCATCTCCGCCAAGGTTTCCGACACCGACAATCGTATTGCATGCTGCCCCTCCGGGAACAATAACAGGTGTATGAATTGTTTGGGCTAATATCTGTCCAATATCCTTGTCTTCCACAAGGGTCATCCCGCCTTTTTCTTTTCCAAGGTTTGTTAAGAATTGATCAGATTCATTGATTAAGATATCAACAAGTGCAGAACCGATCCCTGTAATTCTTGTTATTCTTTTTTCTATCATGTTTTCTCCAGGAATATTAAAATTGGTGAATCCTTCCAAAATTTTGGGGTTTTCCGGGTAGGCACTCTTTTTGTTACTTTGAGACATCGCTTTTTGGGTAAAACCCTATTTAAATTTAGTCAAAGAATAAAAATTATGAGATAATTGTCAAGTGATTTATGCTTTTTTTAAAAATATAGGCAAATATGACCCTATGGCAAGACCGTAATCATTGACAAATAGAGAATAAAAATTTATTAATACAGGCTTATGATAGAGTGATTATTTAATATAAATTGGGAGTCTTGAGATAAAAGGAGTTTGAAATGTCAGAAAAAAAATCTTACATGTTTACATCTGAATCTGTAACAGAAGGCCATCCTGATAAAGTGGCTGATGCCATATCCGACGGTATCCTTGATGCCATCATGGCCCAGGACAAAAAATGCAGGGTTGCCTGTGAGACATTAGTGACCACAGGCCTTGCAATGGTTGCAGGCGAAATTACCACTGATTGCTATGTGGATATTCCCGAGGTGGTCAGAAATACAATTAAAGATATTGGATATAACTCCTCAAATATGGGATTTGACTGGCAGACATGCTCGGTTATAACAAGTATTGATCAACAGTCGGCCGATATTGCCCAGGGAGTTGATGAGGGAGCCGGGCTTTACAAAGAACAGGGTGCTGGTGATCAGGGACTGATGTTCGGCTTTGCCTCCAACGAAACCCCGGAACTTATGCCCATGCCCATTGTCTATGCCCATAAACTGACCAAAAGGCTTGCCCAGGTTAGAAAAAATGGTGCTCTTGATTTTTTAAGACCGGATGGAAAATCCCAGGTAACAATTGAATATATCGATGGCCAGCCAAAAAGGGTAGACACTGTTGTTGTTTCTACACAGCATTCTCCTGATGTGTCCTATGATGATTTAAAGGCTGCCATAATAAAAGAAGTGATTCAAAAAGTAATTCCACAAGAGATGATAGACGGAGACACAAAATTTTTTATTAACCCCACAGGACGATTTGTTGTGGGAGGTCCCATGGGAGACTGTGGTGTTACCGGTCGAAAAATTATTGTAGATACCTATGGAGGCCAGGGCAGTCATGGTGGTGGTTGTTTTTCAGGCAAAGATCCTTCAAAAGTTGATAGGAGTGCATCCTACATGGGAAGATACGTGGCAAAGAACATTGTTGCATCCGGAATCGCAGATAAATGTGAGGTTCAGGTCGCATATGCAATAGGTGTTGCACAACCAGTCTCTCTTCTTGTTGATTTCATGGGGACTGGAAAGATATCTGAATCTAAAGCAATTGAGATTGTCAAAACAGTATTTGATTTAAGGCCTGCGGCAATTATAGAAACTCTTGATCTTCTTCGCCCGATTTACAGGAAAACATCTTCCTATGGTCATTTTGGAAGAAAAGATCCTGATTTTTACTGGGAAAGAACTAACAAGGCAGATCAAATAAAGGATTTGGCCGGGATATAATTTATTTTGTAACGATTGTAGTTTAAAAAGTCGCTTGAACTTGAATTTTAAGCGGCTTTTTTTATTGACTTTAAAAGCAAATACTTGTATTTTGCATGAAAACAACATATCAACATATTTTGATATGACCATTTTAAAAAATAACAAGGAGTATAAAAATGTTACAAACAAGTAAGGAATCTTCCTACATAGATCTGGACCTTAGCCTGAAATACAAGATTAAAGATATCTCCCTTGCAGAAGAGGGACTTAAAGACATGCAGCTTTCAGAAAAAGAGATGCCCGGATTGATGGCAATCAGGAAAAAATATGGTTCTGAAAAACCTTTTAAGGGTTTGAAAATCATGGGCAGTCTTCACATGACCATCCAGACCGCCATGCTGATCGATACCCTTTACGAACTGGGGGCTGATATCCGCTGGGCATCCTGCAATATTTTTTCCACCCAGGATCATGCTGCAGCAGCCATTGCGCAAAAAGGATCTGCAGCAGTATTTGCATGGAAAGGTGAAACTCTTGAGGAATTCTGGTGGTGCACGGAGCAGGCACTGATCTGGCCGGATGGTTCAGGACCGGATCTGATTGTTGACGATGGAGGAGATGCAACCCTTTATATCCATCAGGGTGTGAAAGTGGAAAAAGATCCGTTGTTACTAGAAAATAAAACCAATAGTTTAGATGAGAAATGTCTCATGGACAGGATGAGAGTAAGCTTTGGGCAAGACTCCCAAAAATGGACCCGCATTTCCAAAAAAATCAGGGGAGTTTCAGAAGAGACAACAACCGGAGTTCACAGGCTGTACCAGCTTGCAGAAAAAAATGAACTGCTTTTTCCTGCCATCAATGTCAATGATTCAGTGACCAAATCAAAATTTGATAATCTTTATGGATGCAGGGAATCTTTAGCAGACGGGATTAAAAGAGGAACGGATGTCATGCTTGCCGGTAAAACTGTTGTTGTGGCCGGATATGGAGATGTGGGCAAAGGGTGTGCAGCATCCATGAAAGGGTATGGTGCCATTGTCTGGGTCACTGAAATTGATCCAATTTGTGCACTCCAGGCAGCCATGGAAGGCTATAGGGTAGTGACAATGGAAGAGGCTGCCCCCCATGGAGATATTTTTGTGACAGCCACAGGTAATTACCATGTTATCAAGGGTGAACATATTGAACTGATGAAGGACGAATCCATTATCTGTAATATCGGACATTTTGATAATGAAATAGAAATGAGTTATCTGGATAACCATCCAAAGGCAGTGAGAATAAATATCAAACCCCAGGTGGATAAGTGGACATTAGAATCTGGTCGGTCTGTTATTGTCCTTGCTGAAGGAAGGCTCGTGAACCTGGGCTGTGCAACAGGACATCCAAGCTTTGTAATGAGCAATAGTTTTTCAAACCAGACGCTGGCCCAGATTAAACTGGCCAAAGAAGACCTTGAAATTAAAGTTTATACACTTCCCAAGGAACTTGACGAAGAAGTGGCAAGGCTTCATTTGAAGAATCTTTCTGTTAACCTGACACAGTTGACCCAGGAGCAGTCGGATTATCTTGGTATTCCTATTAACGGCCCTTATAAAACAGATCATTACAAATATTAAATATTTGAAAATTTAGGGCTTACTCAAAATTGGTATTTTTTTTTGTGTGAGCCCTATGCTTACAGGAGATTTTGGCCCATGCCTTGCCCCCTGAAGGTTTAATTTTTTAAACTGAGCAATAAAATATTTTTTATCATATGATTTCAATAGGTTGTGGTTTTATTAAATAATTTGAGTGATTTGAAAGTTCAAAATTTTGAACTTTTATGGGATAAAATGATGATGAAAAGACAATGAAAAATTAAGAAAGTGAAAATATAAAAGAAGGAAAATTAAAAAACCAAATAAATTCGGAAGCTTAGAGATTTTATGGTTATGAAAAAAGAAGTTGGCATGCCAATTGCTTTATTAATAGTTCACATAACAAAGATTAATTTTTTCATCTTTTTTTCCTTTTCTAAAAAAGGCTGCTTTTAAAATAAGCAGCCTTTTTTGGTTTTTAATCATAATTTTGTATCAGGGTTTTGTATAAGGGCAATGATTTCATCATTGTCTGGGAATCGCTTAGCCTGATGTTTTGAAAAAATTATTTTTTCATCCATAATTACATCATATACTCCATTTGATCCGGGAATCAGTTCAGATGAAATGCCTATTTCTTTTTTTAAAGCATCTGCCAGACCGGCAGCTCTTGGCTCATAATTTCAGACGGAGCAATAATTGATTTTGATATCCATAATTTTTCCTTTCATTTTTAGAATATGATTTATATTTACCAGTTAAAATGAAAATGTTCAAATCAGATTTTTAAATAAACAAAATTTGATATTTGCCATAAGAAATTTTGCATAACCCGTTCCAGGCTGATCGCCTTACGTCCGCTGGATGGATATAGCTACAAGCTCTATGATTACGTTCGCTGACCGCCATGAACTCGCTCATTCTTCGCTCAAACATCATAGCGGTTTAACCGCTACGGTAATCAAGAGCTTGTAAGCCATGATCCATAATGCTCCCGTAAGGCGATCACCCTGGAACTGGAGAGTAAAGCAAGTTCACAAATGCTTTTTGCAAAATAAATCTCCCCTCCACAATCGACGGGGTATTAGACCCAACGCTTTCCAATAAAATTTGGTCTTATCCTCTTCAAGGATTGTAATAGTTGGCTCAACAACTAGTTCAGGTCAATTTGCCTTGAATGAGCATTTTGGGACGTGTTGTTACAGGCTCTGGCGGGCGGAGCGTTAAGTGGCGGGAACTGTTTGAGGGAACCCGAGTTTTTCCGCCACAAGTGTATCCCGACATAGAGACTGTCAATATGTCCCATCCAGTGATGGAAAGGTAAACTGGCCTGAACGGGTATAGGGCGGACAAAATAACCTGGATCGGAGCGGGTTTGTGGAAATTGGATAGAAAATATGATTCTTATGGCAAATATCCAGAACAAAAAGCTCGACATTCAGTCAAATTTGTTTTAATTCAAAAAGCAAAAAAAACTATTATCATAGGAGACTATCTTTATGCTTTTCCATATGCCGGCAAGACTCTATTTCGGGTCAGGCGAAATTAACAATCTTAAATTAATCATTGATGAATACTTAAAAGTCAAAAATCCGGTTCTTGTGACCGATAAAGGAATTGTTGAATCTGGTTTGCTAACAAATATATTGAAACTATTTCCCGGGATCAAAATATTTGATGAGATTGAACCCAATCCGAAATCCGATACCATTAATAAGATTGCAAAAGAGATGCGCAAGCTGAATCCTGACTTGATTATTGGATTTGGCGGGGGAAGCCCCCTTGATGCCGGAAAGGCTTTAGCCCTGCTTGGAACAAATCATGGCAGCATTGAAGATTATGAAGGAAAAGAGAAATATAAGAATGATCCTCTGCCATTCCTTGCTATTCCCACAACCTGCGGTACTGGAAGTGAAGTCACCTGGGTTTCAGTGATTACGGATGTGAATAGAAAATTTAAAATGAGTATCAAAGGCCCCAAAATGTATCCCGCAGTTTCCATTGTCGACCCTGATTTAATCAAAACTCTTCCGCCAAAAATTATCGCTTCCACTGGTCTCGATGCCCTGACCCATGCAGTTGAAGCTTATCTTTCAAAACCTGCCACTCTTATTACAGATAATCATGCAGTAAAAGCTGTTAAATTAATATTAGGTGCCATTGAAGGAGCTTATGATGATATTGAAAACCACCATACAGAACGCGAAAATCTTATGTATGGCTCAACAATAGCAGGATTTGCCTTTGGTAACTCTGATGTGACCGCTGTCCATTGTATTTCTGAATCCATAGGCGCATTGTATGATATACCCCATGGTGTGGCAAATTCAATCTTTTTGCCCCACGTACTTTCCTATAATTTGCCCGAGTGTTTTATAAAAATGGCAACTCTGGCAAGACATATTGGGATTGATGAAAAGGATGATATGAGTGCGGCCAAGGCTTTTATCCAAAAGATAAAGGCACTTTCAAATAGACTTGGGATTCCATTATTTAAGGATCTTAAAATTGGGAAAGATCAGTTTGAGATAATTTCCAAAATGTCATTTGAAAACAATTCCACACCGTCAAATCCAAGACAGCTTGAACAAGAGGATTATCACAACATACTTGAAAATGCGTATGAATCATAAAAATTGATATGCAAGAAGAAAATCACCTGGTTTTTATAACAATAAATTAATATTTATGTAGAGGAAAGGATAATGAATAATCTTAGAGTATGGTATTGTCTGGTAATTTTGATTTTATCATCTGCCATAGTTTTTGCCCAGAACCAGGGCAGTAAAGAAATTATTATTAATGGCGGGAAAATGGGAAATATTACTTTTCCCCACTATACACATCATGGTGTTATCCAGGACTGTATGGTTTGCCATGCTGCTTTTTCCAAAGAGCCCGGAGCACTCCAGAAGGCAAAAGACCTAGGAACTCTTTATAAAAAACAGGTTATGAAAGAGTCATGCCTTAAATGCCATTTGGACAAAAAAAAGGCGGGTGAAACCTTTGGACCTGTTAAGTGTAAAGGGTGTCATGTAAAATAAATTATTACACAACCTGCCCTGTAAATCAGGGCAGGTTATTATATTTTATTTATATTTATCTTTGATAAAAGCTAAAGATTCATCCATTGCGTTCAAGGTTAGATCCAGGTCTTCTTGTGTATGTCTGTAACTGATATAGGCATGGTGAAATGGGGTGAAAAAGAATCCTTTTCGGATAAGCTGGGTGTAAAAATCTTTTCGTTTGCCTTTGTATGCGCCTGTTTCATCTTTTTTAAAGGTGATGTAGAACATGGGGGCCACACCCGTCATCTCGGCGCCTACATCATGTTTGTCAATCAAAGCCTGGATACCATTCATAAAAGCTTTCCCTTTTTCCCAGATATCTTCAAGCACATTGTCCCGCTCAAGGATTTCAATTGTTTTAAGAGCAGCAACAAAGCCCTCGCTATTGGGAAAAAAGGTAGAAGAAATGAACAGTTTTGTTTCAGCGGCCATCATTATTTCTTTTTTGCCGGTAACAACAGAGATGGGGTATCCATTTGCCATGGCTTTTCCAAGAACAGTCAGATCAGGGGTGACGCCATAAAGTTTTTGTGCTCCGCCCATTGAAAGTCTGAAGCCGGTACGGATTTCATCATAGATAAGCACTGCCCCATACTTGTCTGCAATTTGTCTGGCACCTTCAAGGAACCCTGCGTTTGGAACCTGCATTTTTTGGTGGTTAGGATGACCAAAAGGGGTCATGATGATAGCGGCAGTTTCATCTCCATGGGTTGTCATCAACTCTTTCAACTGGTCAAGATTATTGTATTGAAATTCAAAAACATCTTCATAGAATTTTGACGGGATGCCGCCTTTCATCTCTACACACCAGTCATGCCATCCATGGTAGCCGCACCGCATCACCTTAAGTTTTTTAGTATGTGCCCGTGCAATACGGATGCTTGCTGTTGTGGCATCAGAGCCTGTTTTCAAGAAAATACTCATTTCAGAAGAGGGCACAATGCTGGTTAATTTTTTGGCAAGCTCGTTTTGGAATTTCTGGGTTAAAGTAAAACAAAATCCCTTGTCTTTTATCTGTTTGTAAACCGCTTCATCCACTTCTTTTTCACAATATCCGAGAATGATGGGGCCGTAACCGCAAAGAAAATCAATAAATTCATTACCATCAACATCTATCAGACGGCATCCTTTCCCTGTATCAAGAAAAATTGGGTATTCTCCATCAATAAAATCGCCCGGCTTTCTGGCACCCAGTACCCCTCCGGGTATCAGGGTCAGTGCCTCTTCAAACAATTCCCGGCTTTTTGTGATATTTAGTTTTTCTGTCTTTTTCATTCAAGGCCTCCTGATTTATTTGTCCTTTTACAACCCCCCAGTTTTAAATTACAACTCCCCAATTTTAAATTACAATTCCTGTGTTTCAAACATAGAATCAATTTTTTGTGTCTGGTGGATTCTTGCACCTCTTTTTAAAAATGCACCAAGGAATTTATCCGGATCAATGCATCCTTCAGGGGCCACCACACCTTTTATAGTCACATCACCTGCATTCATCATAAGCGATGCGATGGAGGCCGGAAGTCCTGTTCCAGGGGCCATTCTGCCTACCATATCTGCTGTGTACGTGATTTTCTTTCCTCCTTTTTCTCCTTTGACAATGACCTTTAAACCGGAAGACTGGGGGCCGTTATCCCTATCTTTGGGAATCGTCTCCCAGAGTTTTAAAGCAAGGTCATAGGGAGTGACCTTTGTTCCTTTTATATCAATGGGGTCTGTGCCTAAAAGGCCGGTTTTTTTCTGTTCCTGTATCAATTCGTCCACCCATAATGGGATAAGAGCTCCCTTGATGATCACATTTTTTACCCCTTTGATGTATTTGGGAAGGGTCAGGGGCTGGGGATGTCCAACGTAGCGGACATGGCAGGTGCCAAGTGGTTCAAGAAATTTTTCTGCCACTTCTTCTGTCCCGCCTTCCACAAGTACAAGCTTTCCATCAATATATTGAGGGATTTTTCCAAGGGTCATATGAAGGCTGTGGTCCCAGGCTGTCCCTGCAAGCTCAGCAATACTGACAACCCAGTAAAGATAAATCTCATCAACCTTGTCCAGGCGGTCTGCATACCATTTAACCAGGATATTGTTAGTCCCGGGATCAGAGCCCATGCCGGTGAGAACAGTTATACCCGCCTCTTTAGCCATATAATCAATATCAGAATTGAAAAGAATCTCGGTTCCTTCATAGTCATCACAGATATCAATATAGTTGACCTTTGCTTCAACAGCTGCTCTGGCCACAGGCACAGCAGTCTTATAAAAGGGTCCAGCCGTGTTAATAACAACATTAACGTCCTTGAATGCCTTAACCATGAGTTCATGATCGTTGACATCTATTTTTATAAGAGTTGTTTTTTCATTTTCGCGTAATTTGGGTGAAAGTCTTTCAGGATCTGGATACAGGTCAGCTAAAATTACATGTGTAACTTGTTCTTGTTTTACAAGATCCCTTGCCACTCCCTGAC
>JABIYQ010000527.1 GCA_018702715.1 Desulfobacula sp.
ACTTGAATGGTAAAATGCCTTGTGTCATACTATGATTCACCTCGTTGATGATAGTTTTGTTATGCTAAAATCATTCTATCTGCTTGATGCATCAAGCACAACGGGGTTTTTTATTTTTTTTGATGGTGGATTGGGGAAGCCGAGATTTTTTTGTTCAATTTATTATGTTTTCGATCCTAAGGGATTTATTCGGTGGCTATTTTCCACATTTAATTTGAGGCTTGCCCTATGAATTTCTGGATATGGGTGTTTTCTCCATGGAAGTGATGGGGATCAGGGTCTGGGTTTTGGTTACATCCTGGACCTGACGGACTTTTTTATGAACGAATTGGCCGATAATTTCTGCATCAGAAGACAATAAATCGCGTTTCATCATCATCTTTGCAATCAGGTCAAATACACCGTGTACAAAATGGACCTCCCGGATTTCATCCAGTTTATGGAGCCGTTTCATTACCTCGTGTTCTTTTCCGACTTTTACTTCTATCAATATAAAAGCCGATATCCAGTGTTTCATTTCCGGCAGCTCAAAGTCATTTAATTGTTCCATTTTCAATCTGAACTCCTCCATGTGTTTAGGGATCAATTGATCAATCCCAATGCCGTATTCGCGTTCTTTCCCCTTCTCCCACTGGTGATTTGAAATATATGCATAAAGATCTGACTTGGTTCTTTTAGGGAAATGGCGATCCAGGCGGCTATTTTTGATAATGGCTGCCAGAGGCTTATATATGGTTTTAAACCAGTCCATGGCAGCTGCAAGATATTCAATTTTAACATCATTGGTTTTCATTAAAAAACCATGATGTTCTTCAATTTGTTTTAACAAACGGCCATACTGCCCTACTTCTGTTAATTGGATAGTATCCGGTAATTTTGTTTTATCCAAAAACAATGCTTTTTCCCTGTAAATGATGTTTTCCAGCGTATTTTTCGAAGGAAGAAATTCAGTTATCTTAGCGTCAATAAATTCATAACCCAACTTTTTGGCCACGGAAACACGATGATTACCATCAAGGACATAATACTCATCTTTAATCTGGTAAAGAATGATGGGCGGAAGCATAATTTTCTTTTTAAATGCCTCTTTAACCTGATCAAGTCTTACCGAAGGCCGATCTTTTTTTAACCGGAACTGCCGGTTAAAATCCTTATACCGTCCTACACTGCCTACAATTTTATCCAAAAGTACAGCCTGGATGCCCAGATGCCTCTCATCATAGGCCTCTTCCTTGTGTTGATTGTCGACAAAACTTTTTATACTCTTGTCATCAACGTTATCATTACTGCGAAATAATTGTTTTAAGTATTTTATCATTTTATATAATCAAACACATGGTATCCAAAAGTGTTTATGACATCTGTTTTATTTACCAGAGTTTCCCGTTCTTTTTGATTTTTAAAACTGGAATGCATATGGCCATGTAAAAAATAATTGGGAGAATATCTGTCAATAAGACCCCTGAAACATTTAAACCCTTTGTGGCAGATATCTTTACCATCGTGGACATGCCTTGGTGGTGCATGAGAAACAACTATATCAATCCCTTTGTGCCACCAGATTTTAAACTTTGTTTTCAAAATCATCCTTGCCATTTGTTTCTCTGTGTATTGGTGCTGCCCCCCGTTGTACCAGTGGGACCCCTCCAACCCCATTATCCTGACTCCCTTATATACTATTATCCTGCCATGCAGGTCAACACACCCCTGGGGTGGTTTTAAGTCAAATATCCCATCATGGTTTCCCCTGATATAAAACAATGGCACATTGAATATGGTTACAAGATAGGTCAGGTATTCAGCCGGCAGATCGCCACAAGACAAGATAAGATCTATTCCGGGAAAGCATTTATCACCACCCGGTTCATATAGCATGGGCTCAACTTGATCAGAAACACATAAAATTCTCATTATTGTATTTTGTCCTAATAATCATGGTGCTGGATAAATGCAATTGGATTGATTTTGCAGTCGAGGATCCAAAGATCGAATAATACTGTCCCGCCCTTCCAAAACATTGATTACGTTTTGCATGACTTCGTTTTGCAGTCGATCCCATGTTTCATGGGTCCAGGCTGCTATGTGGGGAGTAATCACAACATTGTCCATGGTTAACAACTCGCTTAAAAAATGCCCATCTTTTCGAAGCGGTTCTTCCGAGAAAACATCCAGACCGCACCCTGCAATTGTTTTTTCCTTTAAAGCTTTTAATAACCCGGTTTCATCAATAATTGCACCTCGACTTACATTAATTATAAAAGCGCTTGATTTCATGAGTCTTAAACGTTCCTCTGAAATTATACCTGCGGTTTCACCATTCAGAGGAAGACAAACTGCAACCACATCCGAAGTTGCCATCAATAGATCAAGTTTTTCAACTTTACGAATGCCCAGTTTTTTCATCACTAAATCTGTAACATAGGGGTCATAGGCCTGTATTTTCATTCTAAACCCATGGCACATGCGGGCCAACTGAGAATTTATATGACCTAATCCCACCATCCCCACACGTTTATTTTCAAGATTCCATCCTTTATTGTCCAGGCTTGGACCCATCCATCCATGATTATATACAAACCGATGGACAGGCCCAAATTTTTTCATACAATTAATGAGCAGCAAAAAAGCCCCTTCAGCCACCGCGTTTTGAGCATAATCCGGGCAATTTATCACCCGGACACCATATTTTTTTGCTGCATCAATGTCGATGGAATCAACACCTGTCCCTATCTTGACGATGGCCTTAAGCGTTGGCATACCGGCTTTGATAACCTTATGCGTAACCTTTCCATAGGTTATCATCAAAACTGTTGCACCCTGAACAGCCTTTAAGATGGTTGTTTCCTGTTCATCCTCTGTGACAATGATATCCGCCACCTGTCCAAGGCTGTTCAAACAATCTGAAATTGGATATTCTACGCCCGTGATCGGATCTGGCGTTTCTTTGCCGCATTTTATGACAACCTGGCGTTTTTTCATTATGACCCCTCCTGTCGTGTCGTAACTTTCAGGTAAGGACCGCAAATGAAATAAGTTGAGCAGAAATAGCGCAGGCCAATCTTTAAAATCTGGTGGCCCATATACAAGGCGCATTAAAGGTTGCATACTATGCGTATTCGGCCTTTGATGCAACAAAGTAGATGGGCCAAAAGACAAGCAATTTCGTTCAAGTTATAAACATTGCGGTCCTAATCTTTTTGGAAATAAACAGCAACTTTTATTGATTATTTTCTATAATTTTTTACCATCTCATTGAGTTTTTGTGCTTTTCCCAATGCATCTTTAAGATTAAACATTTCCTGATCATAGGTATCGTTTTCAAAAGTCACCTCTAATGTTACAGGCAATTTATAGGGTGATTTGGCAACAATTTTTGCTAAATCATCCCAGTTAATAATACCGGTAAAGGGAAGTGCATGTTTGTCATGTTTTAACGCGGCCATTCCATCTTCAGTTAATTCCGGTGCAATGCCGGCCGAATCCTGTAGGTGTAATGCTATTATGCGATCTTTATATCTTTTAGCAAAAAACAAGGGATCATCTATACAAACTAAAGAACCATGGCCTGAATCAAAACAAAATCCCATAAAATCAAAATCATACCTCTCAAACAAGGTGTCAAATTGATCCATTTGTTCCTGCCTGGGTGTACAAAGCAAATTTTCAATCGCTATTTTCACACTCTTTGTCCTGCAATAAGGCTTTAATTCATCAAATGATTTAAAAGCCTGTTCCCAGTATTGTTTTTTAAAATCTTCATCTTCTCTTAATTCGATATAGGGTAATTGCATGTGCAGTACAATTTCTTTTGCTTCGATAATATAAGCCAAATCTATCCTGTTCTTAATTAACTCAACGCCTGCAAGCCTGTTATATTCGTTAAGCGATGTATAATCTTTTCTGTTTTCATATCTGTGACCGAAATCAAGGTTGCCATCCTGTGTAAGACCTCTTACTCCACCTTCTGCTGCATGCAGTCCTTTTAACTTGAAATTGTACTTTTCCAACATCTGTTTAATCTGCACCATTTCAATGTTGCTATACACATATTCACCAAGCCAGTCATGACTCCAATGCACATGTGAAAAACCTGCGTCTGCAATATTTTTCAATTGTTCTTCAATTGCTTCAATAGTGGCTATATTATTTTTATAATTTGTATTAATGGCTGCCATTACTGAAATCATCTCCTGATTGCCTGGCCTGCGGGATCGTATAATACATCAGGCACAATTTTTGCCAATATCATTTCTCCAAATATTTCCACAAAAAATTTAGTTTCAGTACAATCTATCGGCAGATATGCAAAGCCAATATTTTTTTTGATTGAATGCCCATATCCTGTGCTTCGCAGACGTGAAATTGTTTTTCCATTCAGGGTTACAGCTTCGCCACCGTATAAGGTCAAATATTCTTCATCGCCTATTACAAGTGTATGCAGGCGCTGTTTTATACCTTGATTTTTAATAGCAGCAAGGGCTTTTTTCCCGTTAAAATCACTTTCTTTCTCCAT
>JABIYQ010000189.1 GCA_018702715.1 Desulfobacula sp.
TGACTTTGGTGATAATCATATAGATTTTATTTCCTTTAAAGCCCAGTGTGCTGCCGGTGAAATTGTTTTAACAGAGCAGGAAATTGTTTTGTTAAAATTGTTTATTGCAAATAAGGGCATGCCTTTGTCAAGGGGAATGCTTCTCACTGCAGGCTGGGGATATTCACCGGAAACCTCGACCCGGACAGTGGACAATTTTATTGTCAGATTTAGAAAATATTTTGAAAAAAATCCTAAAAGCCCGATTTATTTTATCAGCCGTAGATCCGTGGGATATATCTTTGACCATGATTAGTGCTTAACAGAAATCGCCAATTTTCCTGATTACTGCATCGGGTTCAATTTGAAACAAGGGATAAAACATAATCACCATTTATAAAGGTTGAAAATACATCCACATCTATTTTAACACTGTTGTGAAAGATTTCATTGTTGATGACTTCCACTTTGTGCAAACTTTCATTAAATCCTTTTTGTATATATTTTAAATAAGCTTCTTTGATCGTCCAGTTTTTGAAAATTTGGGCAGCATCACTTTTTAAATTCAAGATTTCATTTTTTGTAAAGGCTATTTTTAAAAAATTGGCATCCGGCTTTTTAGTAATTTTTTCAATATCAATGCCAAGCGTTTGTTTTTCGTCTTTACAGCAAGCTGCTACAGCGTAATCGTTGCTGTGGGAAAGGGAAATAGAAAGATCAGGATGTGTTGACAAAAAAGGAGCACCCTGATCAAAATAGGAAAGGATGATTTGATCAAGGGAGGCGTTTGAAAAAGAAAGGTCAGCAATCAAATGTTTAATCAGGTATCTGCCGCTGATCCATTCTATCTGTTTTTTAAAGGCCTTAAAGCCGTTGATGGTACTTATTTCTTCATCGCTTAAAAAGGGATTGATTAAGTCTTCTCTCCTAAACACTTCATTTGACTTTGCCCTTAAATCAAGACGGGCTTTCTTTTTAAAAATTGAATGGATAATTTCCGGTATTTTTGCATACCGGATTTCTATTCCTGGCTTTGCAGACAGGGTTTTGATGCAGGTTTTGTTTTTAAAAATTGAATCCATGTTGCTAATATATATCAATATCCTTTGCTTTAAAACCTTCTAAGGATTAGGGGTTTGAATACCGCCCTTTTTTCTTAAAAGAAAATGAGGGATAAACCTGGGATCGATATTTTCAGGATCAACCAGAGCGTATTCTTCTTCAAGTTCATTTATCAGGTCTAAAAGAACCTGGCTAAATGCTTTTTCAAAATCTGTTTCATTCATTCCTGTTACTTCAGATGTCCACAGGATCAGGTCCTGTAGTTGAATCTTATGGGATTGTAATGGATCAGATTTTGAAAACAATGCAATAAAAAAATTCTTAAAGATGCTTGTGTCAATGGGTTCAAGGTCTGGTGCCAGCTTTAACCGGTCTTTCGCCCACAGGGTTAAAATTAATGTTTTATATGTTAAAACACCTTGTTCAAAGGAATTGATATCTGCATCTATCAGGCCCAGGACCTTATCTAGGGCAATGATCTGTTCCAAGGCCCTTGAAGTCACTATAATATCTGAAATGGATTTAAAATCTCTGTATAATTTTCCGGTAGCATAACTATTATAATACAGAGGCCGGTCAAGGAATAGGCCTCCAATAACACCTAAATAGGTTTCTCCAAGGAAACTTAAGGGAAGGTCGTTTTTGTTCATAAAGCTTTGCCTGAACCAGTTGAATGCTTTTGTCTTAAGTTTGATAGAAGCTCTTGAACCGCTTCTAAAAATATCTTCAAGGAAATATTCCCGGATCACACCTATTGCAAGCTCGGGTTTTTTTTCTCCTTTCAGTATGACTTCAAGACCAAGATTTAGATAGTCACACGCCTTTGAAATTGCTTTTTCAAGATCTTCTTTGCTCCTGAGTTTGATTTTGTCTGCTGAAATGATTTTATTGATCAATGCGGCAAGTTCGGATTCAAGATGAAGAATGAATTCAGGATCAAGCAGGTTAAGAGATTTCACAAACAGATCATCTCCGTCAATAAACTGGGAGAAAAATTGTGGGGGCAATGGGATGTCCGGGTCAAAGGGCTCTAAAGTGAAACTGTCTTTTTCAGGCCGTTTGCCAAGAGAAGTAAGTTTAGCAGGCTGATAAATTCCCAGGGCTTCATGAGCAGGTAAAAAACCTTTTTCAGCAAGCCGCATGTTTTTAAGGCGGAAATGCTCTTCCTCGGTTTCAGCAGGCAATACAGAGGCTGTTTCAAGTAAAAGTCCATGATAGACCGATAGATCCATTTGTGCTACAGCTTTCACCATTTTTTCGATGAGTTCCCAGGCTTCCAGATTGTTTCTTTGTTCCGGCAGCTCCTCATCTCTGTCCCCGGTGTCCCCGGTTTTTTTGGGAAATCTGAAATAAAATTTGTCATCAATGGTAATATAATCATCAAAATCTTCCGGTGGCAGTTCATCGTGTTCCCTGACAACAATCTCCATATTTTTAAACAGGTAAAATTCAAAAAGATCGGGTTTTTTCTTTATGACCCATCGCAAAAGCCTTTTGGGGTCGGCCTGGAACAAAAGATCAAAGGTTTTTGTCATATAGTCCAGATCAAGCCTGTCATTGTCCCAGGTTTCCACATCCAGAATATATTCCCATTGTTCCGATTTAGCCATGGCCAGGATAGGAATGAAATCATAGGGACCTATTTTGTGCATGAGATAATAAAGATCCTGGTCTGGGAAAGATTGCACCAGAGTAGCCGGTGAAGGAGATTCAAGGATCATGTCAAGAGCTTTTTCAGATTCGCAGATAAGGATCTCATGGCGCAGGCCCCGAAGTTTCAGCTCTTTTTTTTGGATATTGGCAAGTTTATAATTGGTATTTTCAGTCATATTTTTGTCCTGATATTTTTTGATGGCAAATATTAATATATGGGTGTGTTTCAGAAAAATCCTTGAATTTTTTAAAAAAGTGCAATGCTTTTTTAAACCGGTTTTTATTCATCAGGCATACCCCCATACAGATATTTAGGCTTTTATTTTTCGGCCAATGGGCAAGACCCTTTTTGAGAAGTGAAATGGCATCATCAAATAGTCTTTGTTTTTGAAACAGCATGGCAAGTCCTAAAAAGGCTCTTTGCTCCGGGGCATAGGACAATGCCCTTTCATTGAGCCTCTTTGATGTTGCCTCCTGATTTTTGATCCGGGTGTCACAAGCATATTCGCCATGGGAAAAGGTCATGGCAAGCCGGGACAAAAAATCAGCATGAAAAGGGTATAACTCTTTAATGTCCATAAGATTTATATCGTTGGCAAAGGTATCAAGGTTATTGTAAAATTCAGTTCTTAGCTTGTCACCAAATGCTTTAACCTTTGCAAAATCAAGATTTTCTTGGATTTCAAAAAAAGGTAGATCTTCAATTTTCTGATGCCAGATATCGTCCGTCACAAGGCCTTTATTGACCGCAGATTGATACAGATAGGTTCCCGGAAAAATGACAAGCAGATAAAATATGGCACTCAACGGTTTGATTATGTTCAAAAGGTCAATGCTTTCCTTGATGGTCTGATCTGTTTCCTTTGGTGAACCATATATAAAATATGCCCTGGCAAGTATGCCATAGGACAATGTCAGGGAAAACGCCCTTATGATTTTTTCTTGTATAATAGGTTTGCCAAGAAGTTTCCGGATTTTTTTGGATCCTGATTCAACACCAAAACTCAATTGAATACAGCCGGCTTTTCTCATGGCTAAAAGGATGTCTTCATCAATGAAATCCGTCCTTGAAATGGCATTCCAGGTAATCCTAAGTTTGTTTTTGATAAGATGATTGCAAAATTCAATCACGCGGTTTTTATCCATGGTAAAGGTGTCATCTGAAATATAAAAATGGGTGACACCTTTTTTAACAAGGGTTTGAACTTCATCTGCAAACCACTTGGCAGAATGAAATCTTACAATTGAATTGTCCCAGAATCTGGGCGAACCGCAAAAAGTGCATTTGCCTGGACATCCCCTTGACATGGAAAGGTGTTGATATACAAAATATTTAGAAGGGTGCACAAGAAGATCAAGATTTTTTAAGGCAGGCCTTGGAGAAGTTTGAAAAACGATGTTCCCTTTTTTAAAAGCAAGGCCGGAAATTTGTTCAAAAGCAGTATGGTTTTTATTTTCAAGTTGATTAACAAGTTCAAGAAATGTGATCTCGCCTTCACCCATGACAATAAAATCAATATCAGGACAGACTATAAAAAGATGTTCAGAAAGAAAGGTGGGTGCAGGTCCGCCAAAAACAATTGTGACATGGGGCATGATCTTTCTGGCTGCTTTGGCACAATCAATTGCATTCCATCGATTTGGATTGTTTGCCGAGAATCCTATAATATCTGGATGTTCGTCTTTTATAATCTTTTGAAACCGGGCAATAGGGTCCTTTTTATTATCTGCCAGATTGACGATCTTAGTATGATAGCCGTTTTCGATTAAAACTGCTCCGATATAGTACAGCCCTAAAGGAACAATACCAGCATCTTCTCCTGAAGCCCTTGCATCAAGGCAGGAGGGATTTACAAGAAGAATTTTTTTTTGCTTTACCATGAACCGATTATAATGTCATCAAGGTCTCTTTTTGGAACATGGTGGATTTTATTTTCATCCCGCCAGTATTTGATATCCCCGTCTTTGTCCAATTCATCAATTTGAATATCTTCAACGGGTTTTCCCAGGGCCACTACAAGCTTGGGCTCAAGCTTGTCTCCGATGTTTAAATATTCTTTGAGCATTTTAATATTGATGGAGGCGAACATGCAGCCGCCAAGGCCAAGTACTCTGGCCCCCAAAAGGATTGTCTGGGCTGCAATGCCATGGTCGCAAAAAAAGTTATCAGAAATATTATGATCTCCCAGAATGACGATATAGCCGGAAGGCCTTTCTTCTTTTACCGGGCCTTTCCA
>JABIYQ010000654.1 GCA_018702715.1 Desulfobacula sp.
CGCAGCGTGATCTCTCCGGTCATCGCCAATTCCTTCCGAACCGGGATCTTGGTCAAGGCAGACACCAATGCCGTCGCCATTGTGATCCCCGCCGAAGGACCATCTTTGGGCATCGCTCCCTCCGGCACATGAATATGAATATCGTTATTATCAATATCTTCTTTTTTTATATCATATTTATCAGCATTGGATTTTGTATATGTGAGAGCGGCTCTGGCAGACTCCTGCATGACCTCACCGATTTGTCCGGTAACCAGCAATTCTCCTTTTCCCTGATAAAGGGACACTTCAATATAAAGCTGTTCTCCACCAACTTCAGTCCATGCAAGCCCTGTTGCCAGACCTACCTGGCTTTCTTCCTGGTCAAGCTCGGAAAGATATTGCGGTGGTCCCAGATATTTTGTGAGACTTTGCTTGGTTATTGAAAACTTACCATTTTTACCCTCGGCAATCTTTCTTGCAATTTTTCTGCAAATGGCATCCAGTTTCCTTTCAAGCCCTCTTAAGCCCGCCTCCAGTGTATACTCTGCAATAATTTGCTGCATTGCACCCGCGCTTAAAGTAATTGATCTTCGGATCAGCCCGTTATCTTTTAATTTTCTTGGTAACAAATGCCTTTCTGCAATTACCTTTTTTTCCTGCCTTGTATAGCCGGTTATTCTAATCACTTCCATCCTGTCCAGCAGGGCTGAGGGAATCGTATCCGATATATTGGCAGTTAAAATAAAAAGCACATTGGAAAGATCAAAGGGCATATTCAGATAATGATCTGAAAATTCAAAGTTCTGTTCAGGATCAAGGGCCTCTAAAAGTGCTGAAGAAGGATCTCCTCTGAAATCATTTCCCAGCTTGTCAATTTCATCCAGCATAAATACTGGATTATTTGTCTTACATTGTCTTAACCCCTGCAAAATTCTTCCCGGCATGGAACCGATATAGGTTCTTCTATGACCCCTGATTTCAGCTTCATCTCTTATACCGCCCAAAGATACCCGATGAAACTTACGCTTCATGGCTTTGGCTATGGCCTGACCCAGAGATGTTTTTCCCACACCCGGAGGACCCACAAAACAGATTATCTGTCCTCTTTTTTTAGGATTTAATTTTCTGACACTTAAATACTCTAGGATTCTTTCCTTGACTTTATCCAGACCAAAATGGTTTTTATCCAAAACTTCTTCTGCCTTTGGGATATCAAGAAAATCTTTTGTGGACTTGCTCCACGGCAACTCCACAATACAGTCAAGATAGGTTCGAACAACAGAGGCTTCAGAGGAATCAGAATGCATCTGTTCAAGACGTTTCAACTGTTTTGTTGCCTCTTTTTCACAATCTTTGGGCATTTTGCATTTTTTAATCTTTGCCTTGAATTCTTTTATTTCAGCAAGTTTTTCATCACTTTCCCCAAGCTCCCTGTGAATGGCCTTCACCTGTTCTCTAAGATAATAATCCCTTTGATTCCTGGATATTTCATCCTTTACATCTATTTGAATTTTGGCTTGAACAGTTGAAAGATCCAGCTCTCTTGCCAAAAGATCATTCACTTTTTTTAAACGTTGTGTTCCATCTGTAATTTCAAGTAAAGCCTGGGCATCTTCGACCTTTAAATTTATATTGGAAGCAACAAGATCAGCTAATTTAGCAGGAGATTCAATATGGGACAGCAAATCTCCTACATCTCCTGAAAGCTCTCCTTTAAGAGCCAGTAGTTTTTCACTGGCCTCTTTAACATTCCTCATTAAAGCTTCATCTTCGATATTGAGTTCTGCAGGATCTATATCCTTTAAAATTTTAATCTGAACTTTAAAAAAAGGTTTGTTTTTAACATACTTTAAAATTTTTGCCTTGGCCAGGCCCTGAACCAGAGCCTTAATCCTGCCATCGGGCAGCTTGATCATTTTTTGGATTCTGCCGATTGTACCTATAGTATAAAGATCTTCCGATGTTGGTTTCTCTATTTCAGAATCTTTCTGGGCTGTCAAAAAAATGTAACGTTCATAATCAGTACTTTCTTCAACTGCCAGAATGGATTTTTTACGTCCGACAAATAATGGCAGCAGCATATCGGTAAACACAACGATATCTCTGACCGGCATCATGGGAAGGGTTGTCGGAATATTTTCTAAATTGCTTTCTTTTTCTATGATTTCAATCAGATCATCAATATCTGCTTCTGCCATCTTTACTCCTTTATCACTCTGGGTCATCCGTGGGGTCAGGCCGGCATAGTTGCGTCGCTCTGTGGGGTCAGGCTTGCATAGTTGCGTTATTTTTTA
>JABIYQ010000042.1 GCA_018702715.1 Desulfobacula sp.
AATATCATATTTGTTTTCAAGTTTTTCAATACTCCCGGTAATGAAATAGCACCAGGGTCAGACATAGTCTGAAAATATTTCAAGCTCCAAAGCTGAAGACATAATGTTCTCCTTTTATTAAGTCCTTTTCAAGTAAACATAAGCACAATTAAACTATCCACAAGAAAACAAACAAAATAGCCTGAGTCCGCATATTTAAAGCTTTTCCCTTTGATAATCGTTAATGGATTTTATAACCAACCGTAACTGCGATTTATAATTAAAAAAATAAAGACTTGAATGCTGTTAACTCTCTTAAAAGAATATTGTTTGGCTTTCCATAGGATTCGATCACATGGGGTAATGTAATGTTTTAACTACTCTATCGATAGTGAAACTTTTTCATTTTTGACAATTTTCGGGTAATTATTTGCCCCAAATTGTTAAAAATGTTTTTGATATTTAAAATAACCAACTCCTATTAATGACCTATTTTTTTAATTTAACCCAGTGATGTGCGATTTGATTTTTTTCAGAAACGATAATTTGCCAATTACAATTTGATGGCATAATTATTGCTGTATTAAATTTGTGTTTGTACCCAAGAAGTTGTGGTTTTGTTCCATTTTATAGGCCACTTGTAAAGATATTAGAATAAAGGAGGTATAATCCTATGATGCCCTTTATCATTTCCATTATTATCGTAATTACTATCATTCCAATGATCATCAGCTCAAGCCTGCTTGCAAAATTGCTGCTTGGGGAAAAGGATATTTGGTTAACCACCGAAATTATCGACCAAGGTGAAAGCTATAGTAATGATTCGGTTTAAACTTTTATCAAATTTATACAAATCATGGTCGCAAAATCAAAAATCCATGAAGAAAATGAAATTCCACTTCAAGCTTTGTCGGCAGATGGCTTTCTTAGACCCATCACCTCAAAGACTTCCATCCTGTTTTCATTAGCGCCCAGTGTCTTCACACCCAGTGATTGTGTAGAAATATCAGATTTTATTTTTTTTTGGGTTGAGGTGCTGACCAAAATTGAGTTGGGTTTTTCTCGTGTAAAATCCTGAATACGGAATGTGTCGTTGACAACGCCACCGATAACTGTATATTCCATTTTTTTTTCGAAACCGATATTTCCAACTATGGCCTCACCCGTATTGATACTGACACCCATGGATATGTTTACGCCATAATTCTCCCTGGCAAAAACATTCACCTTTTCAATTTCTTCCCGCATTTCCAGTGCGGATAGAGTAGCGTCAAACGCAGAGTTTGTGCTTTCAATCGGCGCACCAAAAACAGCCAGGATACCGTCCCCCAAGAATTTATCCAGAATGCCATTGTGATTTAAAATCGCCGAGCCCATGGTCATAAAAAAATAATTGAGCACGGATACAACATCCTCGCTCTGCAGTTTTTTTGACATACGTGAATATCCTCGCATGTCCACATCCAGAAGGGTAACCAACCGCTTTTCACCAAGGCCAATGAGATCGCGATCGCCGCGGTCTAATATTTTTTTGGTCACTGCTTCAGGAACGTATTTTTGAAAAACATTGCGAACGTAGCGCTCCTTATTAGCCATATGCAGAGATTCAACATACAATCGGGAGTTCTCAAATGCCACTGCCGAGGCAGAGGCCAGTGCCTTTAAAAGCTTTAATTCGCTTTGCCGGAAAATTTCGTTCATATTAAATGAAAACACTCCCATCCAGCCATAGTGATGGTCATTGGTTTCAATGGTTACGGCAAGGAAACGAAAGCCTTCCGGGTGTAACTTCCTGTAACCCGGGTCATTTTTGGAATCGTTGACAATATAACACTCTTCTTTTAAGGTGTTTTCATCAGAAGGTATTTGGTTTATCAGGGCTTCTACAAAAGCGGCCTTATCAAAAATTTTATCTGGCACCTGCGCGGATGCGATCACTGTGTTGTAGTCTGGATTTTCAACAAATCTGGCAAAAGCCAGATCTGCCCGCATCGTTTCCAGGAGGTCCTCAATCAATGCATAAAGTTTTTTTTCTGAAAAGTTTAACGGCATGGTCTGGACCCCGATCTTGGAATATAAATATAGGTCCTCGAAACTCCGGCCCAGTTCATCGGCCATTTTTTCGGTTTCCGCCTGGCTGGAAATTTGAGATTCAATGATCCAGGCAATATGGGTGAGAAACGACTGGACTTCTTTGACGTTCGCAAGCTTTGTGGATTCTTTTTTTTTCAGAGATGAGCCGCCGTAAAATTCAGGCAGAACAGTCACAAGAGAACCCATCACATCAGTTTCATTTTTCAATTGAATACCGAATATTGCGTCATTTCTATTAAACCGGCTCTGCTGGAATCCGTCGCTACGGATGATTTTCTTATGAAAGGCACCAAACTCCTTGTCGACGTCCTCATTGACCCGTCCGGGAATCGAAGAAAATATCAGCCCATTTTCGGCAGTCCATAGCTGAAAGTCATACCGGCTGGTTTTAGACAAATCTAAAAAAAAATCTTTCATTTCATCAAAATATAGCACCCATCACCTCGATGCATGGCACGATGCCTATGAACAAATCACCCGCGCCATAGCAATAATTTTTCCCAGAACAAGTTCCTTGTTGAAAGAATGCAAAATGTTCTCTCAGTGGTGCGCCCAGTCTAATATCCATGCTAAGGTAACATTATATCTAATATTCAAAAAACGAATAATAATATACTGAAAGGATCTGCTGGTGTCAAATCCCTATATACCAATTGTATACCCTATTGTTGTCTTCATTTTTTTTAACTTTATTGAGTTCTTCAATTAATCTTGTGTATGCTCCAATGATAAGGACTATCAACGATAATCCCTGGTTTTTGTGCTGATTTTATCAGGTTTAAACAATCTTCAAAAATAGCTGTTTGTTGTTTTTTATTAAAAGGCTCTCCTAATGCATGACCATAAGGATATTTTAAAAAATAGGTTCGAGAAGGCTTTACTTTTACGCTGATCTCTCGGACTAAAGAAATTCCCACAGTTGAAATCCCATGGGATTCAATCTCTCTTTGTACCAGACCCACGGTCTGATTACACATCCCTCAAGCAGGGACAAGAAAAGCTATATCCACCTTTTCTTTTTTCAATAGATGAGCAACCTCTTTTGCTGTTTGCTCCATCAATGTCTTGATGTGATGTTTATTAATATGCCCCATAAAACTATAAAAAAAATCAGCTGATTCTCCCACTAATCCTTTTTGTTGAGCGTCTCTTAAGGTTTCGATCGGGAAAATTAGATTGATGTCTTGATCCGCATCATTGTGATCATAATAATCATGGGTAATGGTAATATCTTTTGGCGCAACACTTGAGGGAATTCTTCGATAAGTCGGATCTCCATCTTTGTCTTTCATATCAAAAGGAGTATCATTCTTTAAATGAGCGCCTCCCGTCGTCAATAATGCAATTTTGCAATGTGAAAGGGGTTTTACAAGAGGAGTCCAGGGAATGGTATCAGATTCTTGTGCATTGAAATTTTGTGCCCAGCGGTTTTTTATCCAGGGGATGCGATAAAGAGCAACCATTATTTTATTTAAAAAATTATTAACCATAAATTCTCCATCTATTTTGAAATCTTGACCGGGCTCGTGTTAATTCTCAGCTTTGGGTTGAGCTTGTGCCCTCAATGTTCTTAGATTTTCAGTCAGGCGCTAAATATTCTCCCATGAGCAGCCTGTTTTTGGGAGTGATGCTTTCAGGAATTTTCTGGGTTACAATTTTGTACCCATTTGATCTAAGCCTTATGGCTCTTTCCACATCAATAGCAAGGGTTTTATCCATCCATCCTTGAAGCCCGCCGGGACAAGATTTTTTTAAATCATGACAGCAGGGCAGTACTGCCACCCGGGCATGGCTCTCAATGGCCTTATCCATAATCAAATCAGTTAATGCTCCACATGCATGGGCAGACACCACGATATCATCCGGAAACACGTTAATGTCCTCTACTCTTACTTGTTTGTAAATGATTCTGTTTTTGAGTCTTGGCCAGGTTTCAATCAATGAACTTGATAATTTCCCAGCATTTAATGGAATTTTTTTATCAACAGCAATGGCTTCTTTTGAACTGTCATCAAGGATGAGCATGATATGCGCCAAAAGGCCATGACCACAGGCAAGGTCTAAAATCCTGCCCCCGCGATATCTTCGCCGCACCCTTTTTGCCATTTCCCAT
>JABIYQ010000255.1 GCA_018702715.1 Desulfobacula sp.
GATAATGGCGGGGAACTGCAAATCAGCCTGAAAGAAATTAAATTTGAAAAACTTGATCTGATAAACACAGATATAGAACCAGGGATCTATGCCTGTTTAACTATAGCGGATACAGGCGTTGGGATGAATAAAAATTTAACTAAAAAAATCTTTGACCCATTTTTTACCACTAAAAAGCAAGGCAAGGGAACTGGAATGGGCTTATCAGTTGTTCATGGCATTGTTATGCGAATGAATGGAGCGATTCAGGTATATAGCGAACCTGAAAAAGGAACACAATTCCATGTGTATCTGCCCTTGGAAAAGGGTCTTTCTGAAAAACAGGTAACCTATTCAAAAGCAAAAATTCAAGGAGGCACTGAACAGATCCTTTTAGTAGATGATGAAGAAGCTATCCTTACAATGGAAAAACGAATGTTAGAACGTTTGGGGTATAAAGTTACTGCACGTACAAGCAGTCTTGAAGCCCTTGGATCATTTCGCGATAGCCCGGATAAATTCGATTTAGTAATCACAGATATGGCCATGCCGAATATGCCTGGAGACGAACTATCAGTTGAACTTAATAAAATACATCCTGATATTCCAGTATTGCTTTGTACAGGCTTCAGTGAAACCCTGTCTAAAGAAAAGGCAGCGTCTTTAGGTATTAAAGGTTTTTTGCTTAAGCCGATTGTGATGAAGGATATTGCTCAAAAAATACGTGAACTTTTAGATGGACCCTAAGAGCTGATAAAATCTTTCAAAACAAGCCGGGCTGTTTCCCGTCCTGCCATCATCACGGGTGTGTAACCTCCTCCATGGGACCATGCACTGGCAAGATAGAGTCCTTTAATGGGTGTTTTTGCCTCTAAATGGGGCATGTCCCGGTCAAATCCGTAAATGGCTCCTTGAGGATTTTGAGTATAAAACATATTGGTTAAGGGTGTACCGATTTCCATGACCTCTATATAATCGGACAGGCCCGGGATCAGTCTTTGTTCAACCCTTTTAATAAAGGTTCGGGCAATTCTTTCTTTCTCCCTGTCATAGGCATCTTTTTGATTGTTGAAATAATCTTTTTCAAATTTCTTCCAGGGGGCGAAATCCGAAAGGCACATAATGGAAAGTGTTGATTTGCCGGGGACGGAATAATCCTTGAAGAGATTGTCATAAAGGGTGATGCCGATACCGGAATCTGCCAGATCTTTTCTTGAAAAGAGCCCGGCCTCATTCATATCTGTATTTTGTGCCAGGTCAATTTCATAATCTTTGATATCAAGGATTTTTTTGTTCAAACCAAGCCATACAACAAAGCTTGAAAGCGAGGCAGTTCTTTTCCGGATCTGTCGGGAAAAATCTGGGGGTACCCGTTTTTTCGGCACCATTTTATCAAATAAAGCTGTGACACTGCAATTGGCAATGACTGCTTTTGCAGGATATTTTTTCCCGGCAGGGTCCATCACAGCTTCTATACTATTGTTATGATCAAAAAGGATATGTTCAACTTCTGTGTTATAATGGATGGTTCCATTATTATTTTCAATGCAGTCTGCAAGGGTGTTGCTCAGATCCTGGGACCGGGTCTTATAATACTGTCCGCCATGAACAAGGTATTCACCCGTGGCAATGGCATAAAACAGAGCATTGATTTTCGATGGTAAAAGTCCGTAATATCCCGAGAAAATCGCCATGCAGTATTTCACATCAGGATCATTGACATGAAGGGACATCCATTGTTCAAGGGAAAGTTTTTCTAGCTTTCCCATCATGGAGGTTTTAAATCGTTTACCACCCCATAGTTCTGAAATCACCTGTTCCATTTCAGTATAAAAATTATATATACCCTGTGTTTCATGGGGAAAAACCCTGGAGATTTCTTTTTTGACACCTTCAGGATTTTTTGCCGGCAGGGTCAAATCAAAATTCGGGGTTACAATTCGTCTGAGTTCAGGTGTATAAGCAACTTTCAGCTTGTCCCAGATGCCAAGGTCGGTAAGGATCATCTGGGGCATGGCATGTTCGGCAACCGTTGCATGCAAAGATACATCAAAGGTAAAATCGCCCCGGTCAAAAGAAGTGGCATATCCGCCCGGAATGGAATGCTGTTCCATTAAGGTGACATCAAACCCATGTCTGGACAGATAGGCAGCCGAGACAAGCCCGCCAAGGCCCGCACCAATGACAACAATCGGAAACGCTTTTTTATCCGGGATGCTGGCTGCAAGTGCACCAAATCCTGTCCAGTCTATGGCTGCGGCACTGGATGCCATCACCAGGGTTTTTAAAAATCTTCTTCTATTTAATTTACCGGGCAATTTACAAGTCAGGTTATCAGAAAATTTCATGACAGTTTCCTCCTTTTTTTGATTAGTTATTGTATGGCAATGAAGATTTCTTTTTTAGGAGAATTTAAGTTAAATACCGCCTCATTATATTCAGGTGGACTAAGTGTTCCCCTTGCATTGTTTGAAAAACCATACCTTTCTATTGGAATGCCGAAAATTCGGGTATCCAGTTCATTGTTGCCATTCTCATCATGATAGACTTTAACTGCATATTCTCCATAGGGTAAGGTTATGGTTTGAATGACTTCATTGTTGATGATTTCATAATTAAACCCTTTGAATGGCATATCTGCTTGATAATTCTCCTTTGAATTGACAAGAGCTACCTTTGCAACACCCTTTGAATTATCAAATCCTGTAATATGGATAACCAACTTAGATGAATTGATTTGGGCCTGGCCTGCCAAAACAGTCGAGGCTGCAATGATAATGAAAGATACTAAAAGAAAAAGTGTTAAGTGTTTCATTGCTGTAGTCTCCTTTTGCGGGATAAAAATAAAATACGTTCTTTTGTTTTTATCCTATCTATTTGTTTTTGTAATGCAATTTCATTGAGACCAGTGACGTAAAATAGCGATGAACAGGCAAATTTTAGGGATGAATGGTGTTGCAAAAGCCTATGGGTTTTTAGTAGTATCTTAATTGTTGAAATAATTAAAAAAAAGGCAGAGGAATGCAGAGGCTCAAGTTAAAAGACACGATTTATTCTTTCATTGTTACAGC
>JABIYQ010000530.1 GCA_018702715.1 Desulfobacula sp.
ATGGGAAATAAAAATTACACTGGTATTCAAGGCTTTTTGAATCTGTTTGATTTCTTTAAGAATCTGATCCTGAACAATTACATCCAGAGCCGTTGTAGGCTCATCAGCAATTATTAATCTTGGCATGCATGCAAGGGCCATAGCTATAATAGCCCTTTGTTTCATACCACCACTGTATTGATGGGGGTAATCCCTTAAACGATTTTCAGGAATTTCAACCAGGTCGAACATTTTTTTCACCTGGGTGTAAACATCTGTCTTGGACATTTCAGGATTATGGATCTCAATAACTTCTGCGATCTGTTCATCAACCCGGATGACTGGATTCAGAGCATTCATAGCAGCCTGGAATATCATGGATATTTCTTTGCCTCTAAAAGCCCTCCATTCTTCATCCTTAAAATGTGCAAGGTTTTTGTCATTAAAAATGATGTCACCCTGTAGAATGGATGCATTTTCAGGCAAAAGGCCCATAAGCGCCATTCCAATTGTGGTTTTTCCACATCCGGATTCTCCAACAAATCCCAAAGATTGGCCCTGCTCTATTGAAAAAGAAATGTTATTGACGGCATTAACCAGGCCTTTTTTACTTTTATATCCGATACTTAAATTTTCAACTTTTAGTACTGCCATTTATTCTTCCTCTTCTTCTTTTCGAAGCCTTGGGTCAAGAACTTCATCCATTGCACGGCCCAACATGTAAAATGAGAGGGTCAACAAAGAGATGCAAATACCGGGAGGTAACAGCCAGTATGGCGCCTGGAACATATGACCTGAACTCCACACCCATTGAAGCATCATTCCCCAGCTGACCTGCCCGGGATCCCCAAAGCCCAGGAAAGACAGGGCCGCTTCGACCAGAATGGCTGCTGTAACCCTGAATGTCATGTATAAGAATGCCAAGGGAAGAACATTGGGCATAATATGTTTAAAGATGATTCTGAAATTTGATGCGCCTGCCACCCTGGAGGCTTCAATAAACGGCCTTGATTTCAATGACAGGGTCTGGGAACGGATAATCCTTGATACGGATGGCCATCTCATTATCGCAATAATAAAGATAATAACCCAGATACTCAACTCCCACAATGATGCCAGGATCAGAAGAATAACAAGAGAAGGCAGCACCATGAATATATCAGCGATCCTCATGAGGATTGTGTCAACTATTCCGCCTGCATACCCTGATATCATTCCTATTGCAGTGCCAAGAACAACACTGATGAAAGCACAGGAAAGACCGACAATGAAAGCTACTTTTGCACCTTCCAAAAGCTGTACAAAAAGATCCCTTCCAATAAAATCCGTTCCAAGCCAGTGATGAAGACTGGGCCCGGTTGAATATGTTATGTTTGGATCTGCACCAGTCATGGGGTGATAGACAGGACCCAAAAGCGGAACAAAAAAGCTTGCAATGGCCATGAGCATGAAAACAGATAAAATAATAAGACCTGTTTTCCCCATGGGGTTTTTTATAAATATAGCCCAGGCCTTTGTAAATCTTACAATAGTATAATTTTTATTTTCTGGTATTTTTTCCATCTTTTCCATCAGTAGCTGATCCTCGGGTCCATATATGCATACAAAAGATCCACAATCAGGTTAGCAATCAGCACCACTGCAGTTATAAGTAAAAAGCATGCCTGTGCCAAAGGATAATCATTGTTACTTACCGCAAAAATAAGCTCCCTTCCAATGCCCGGCCAGGTGAAAATCTGTTCTGTTAAAGCACCGCCATTTATGGAAAAAGCAAGACTGAGTCCTACACTGGTAATTACGGGTAGCGCAGCATTTTTGGCCGCATGTTTATTTCGTATTATTTTGTCGGAAAGCCCCTTTGCCCTTGCCGTAATAATATAATCTTCCCTAAGAACACTCAACATACTGGATCTCATGAGTAAAAGGTAGCTGCCAAGGTGTATAAAAAAAAGGGTTAACAAAGGTAAAAACATATGGTGTATCACATCAAGCACTTTTACAAAAATAGAGGTATCTTGTATCCATAACTCCGGGGAAATAATTCCCCCCAGAGGGAACCAGC
>JABIYQ010000316.1 GCA_018702715.1 Desulfobacula sp.
ATGGCCCTGAAAGGGACCTGGCTTTAAGGATATCTGATGAGTGTTCAGGAGTTCGGCTCATGAGTTTGACCACTTTTTCAAACCTGGATACCATTTTTTCAAATTTTGCAGCCAATGGTTTAAGAGACTCCAGGTTTTTTGTTTCAGATAAGGTTTTTTCAATCTCAGTGATCAGGGTTTTAAAAAGACGACCTTTTTTCATGGTTAATTTCCGGTTAAAAAGATCAATGGCCTGGATGCCGTTGGTTCCTTCATAAATTGTTGTGATGCGGACATCCCTGAGTATCTGCTCCACAGGGTATTCATTTGTATATCCATAGCCACCAAACACCTGGATGGCCATATCGCAAACCTCCACGGCCCGATCTGTGACATATCCTTTTCCAATGGGAATTAAAAAATCAATCAGGTTTTGAAATGTCTCTTTTTGACTTTCATTATGTGTAACCTGTTTTTGATCCTGACAGAATGCAATATAAAATAAAATACTTCTCATCCCTTCTGTATACGCTTTCATTGTCAAAAGCATGCGCCTGACATCCGGGTGGTCAATAATTCTGATCTGGTTATCTTCCCTATTGGTATTTTCAATGCCTGGAATGGAGCCCTGAACCCTGGTTTTGGCATAATTCAAAGCAAGAAGAAAAGAAGAGGATGCGCTTGCATGTCCCTGGGAACCCACAAGCAGTCTTGCATCATTCATCATGGAAAACATGGCATAAAGCCCTTTGTTTTTCTCTCCTAAAAGAGTACCCAGACATTCCTGTCTGCTACCAAGAGACATGGAACAGGTCGGACTTCCGTGCAGTCCCATTTTTTCTTCAATCCCCGTACAGATGATATCATTTTTCTCACCGCATCTGCCTTTCTCATCCACATGGAAACTGGGTACCAGGAAAAGAGACAGCCCCTGACTGCCTTCAGGCGCCCCCTTAATCCTGGCAAGAACAAGGTGGATGATATTTTTAGTCAAGGTGTGGTGGCCGCCCGTAATAAAAATCTTTGAACCACACAGATTGTATTTCCCATCCGGCCTTGGCTCTGCAGTTGTTGAAATTCGACTCAAATCCGATCCGGATTCAGATTCGGTAATATGCATAGCTGTGGCCCATTCGCCGGAATAAATTTTCTTTAAATACAAATTTTTCTGCTCATTGGTGCCAAATTGTTCAATCACACAGCCGGCGCCATGGCTTAATCCAGCTATCATAAACAAAGCGATGTTTGCCCCATTGATATAATCTCTTGCAGCAAGAGCAACGGACTTGGGCATGCCCTGTCCGCCCCATTCTTCGTTGGCTGTGGGAACGAACCATTCACCTGCCCTTAATAATTTCCAGACATGGTGGAACTCTTTAGGCAGAATAACCTCTCCATTTTCAAACCGGCACCCTATCTTATCCCCTATTTGGGATGTGGGAAGGATTTCTTTTATGGCAAGATTGCGGGCTTCAGAGACCACCATTTCAATAACTTTTTGATTAAAGTCTGAAAATTTTTTGGTTTCACAGAGTGTTTGTACCTTGAATTTCTCAAAAAGAAGAAAATCAAGGTCTGATCTGTCTAAAATAAATTGTGCCATATCATTTCCAAATTATTGTTACATTAAAAGTAATTATTCAGCCTGTTAAAATAATGTTATCTCAAAGCCCTGTCTGATGGATATTTGCAGGAGGTTAAGCGTTTAGCATCGAACAAAAATATCCATTAGACAGGGCGGTTTCAAATATAAGGGCTGAATAGTTACCATTAAAATTTGATTATTTTTACAAAGAATTTATTTTTAATCGTTCTGCCGCAATACCCTTTTTAAAATTTTACCTGTGGGACTCTTGGGCAACTCGTCAATAAAAATAATATGTTTGGGTGCTTTATACTTTGCCATTTTAGAGCGGCAAAAACCGATTAACTCATCGGGTTCAACACTTTTACCCGGCTGAAGTACAACAGCTGCTGCAACGGCTTCGCCTTTTATATCGTCAGGTTTTCCAAAGACTGCTGCTTCAAGTACAGCAGGATGTTTATAAAGAACATTTTCCACCTCGGCAGGATAGATATTGTTGCCGGCTGAAATAATCAGATCTTTGATCCGGTCAACTACAAAATAGTAACCCTGTTCATCAATGGTGCCCACATCCCCGGTGAAAAGCCAGTCATCCTTTATTGCTTTTGCTGTTTCCTCGGGCTGATTCCAATATCCCTGCATAACATTTGGGCCTTTAATACAGATTTCGCCCCATTCACCTCTGGTCACCTCATTTTTATCCTCATCCACTATTTTCATTTCAACATTCATAATGGGCTTGCCAATGGATCCAAGCTTGTATTTCAGATCATGGTTATAACTTGCAAAAGGAGAACTCTCAGTTAGGCCGTAACCATCGTTAATGGGTATTTTATATTTGTTCTGCCATTTTTCGGCAACTTGTGTCGGCATAATGGCGGCAGCCGTAAAATAATACCGGATACTGGACAGATCCAGGTCTTCATCTTTCATATTTAAAAAATAGGTGTAGATGGTGGGTACTGCAAAAAACATGGTCACCTTGTATTTGGATATGGCACTGACCACGGGATCTGGTTCGAATTTTTGGTGCATGACCATGCAGGCACCCATTTTAACACAGGCGTTCATGATAAAATTCTGACCAAAACAATGAAACAGGGGTAAAAAAAGGTGAATGACATCATCGGTTTTCATTCCAATATGACAAATCGTGGCATTGACATTGGATACAATATTTGACTGGGTCAGGGTGGCGCCTTTGGGAGTCCCCGTGGTTCCCGAGGTATACAGGATGGCAGCCGGGTCGTCCGATGCCATTTCCAGGGGAATAAAATCGGTTGTTGCTGAGTCAAATGTCTTGTTAATATGATCGTTATCGACGCTTTCTTCTCCAACCAGGATTAGTTTTTCAAGCGTGTCAACCTCGTGGGCAGGAATATGGACGGCCTGTTCTTTTCCTGCAAAAATAATTCTGGCACCTGAATCCGTCAGGATGTGCTTTACTTCGTCTTTTTTTAAAAGCACATTTAAAGCCACAACTATGGCTCCGATCTTTTGAGCGGCAAAATAAATTATAATGAATTCAGGGATATTGGGTAGAAAAACAGCAATCCTGTCTCCTTTTCCCATGCCCATATTTTCAAGACCTTTGGCCAATTGATTGACCTTAAGGTAAAGCTGTTTGTAAGTTGTTGTCTGATCTTCAAAAACAAACACCGGGTTATCAGGAAAAAACATGGCGCTCTGATCAAGATTGTGGGCGATATTCAATTATTGTCTCCTCATTATCAAAAAATTGGGAATTGAAATAACTTTTTCAGTCTTAGCCATCTGCTCTTCTGGCTTCCTCACTTCTAATTTCCCGGCGAAGCAATTTGCCGACTTTCGATTTAGGCAGCATATCCCTAAATTCGATATATTGTGGAATTTTATAAGACACCAAAGTTTTTCTGCACCACTTTATCAATTCATATCCTGTGATACCTTTAATATCTTCTTTTAATACGACATAAGCCTTAATCCGTTCCCCGACCTTTTCGTCAGGAACGCCGATAACACATGTGCCGATAACAGCAGGATGCTCCTGTAGCACTGATTCTATTTCCGATGCAGACACCCGATACCCTTTGTGTTTTATGGTGTCCACAGTTCTATCAACAAAATACAGATTCCCGTCCTCATCCATTTTCATGATATCGGCTGTTCGATACCAGGTCTTGCCATTTATCGTGACAAAGGATTTTTGGGTCTCCTCTTTTTTGTTCAAATAGGAAGTGACCATTTCTTTGGAATGCACAAGCAATTCCCCTTTATCACCTGCCTTTTGAGGATTCATCAAAGGATCCACAATCATTACTTTTTTACTGGGAACAAGCCGTCCAACACTTTTTGGAGGATTTTCAATATCCACAGGACACATCACCACTCCACCGCAGGTCTCGGTTGCCCCATAGCCCTGGTAAATGCATTTGCCAAATTTTTTCTGCCATCTGCGCCCGACTTCCACGGGCAGCACATCTCCTGCACTATACCAATAGTCTACAGAACTTAAGTCATATTGATCCAGACGGTCATGTTCCAGTATCATGCGGTAAAGCGCTGGAACCCCTATCATGGATCGTACTTTGAAACGATAAATCGCTTCAAAGGTGGCATCCATATTAATTTTAGGCTGTACCAATAAGGCGCCTCCAACAAAGAGGGTTGCCAGGCTGCAGGTTTGTCCCAATATATGGAAAAGGGGTGCATTTCCTAAAATAATATTTTCCGAAGGAGGAATGATGGGTTCACTTGTTAGAATCTGTTCTATTGCTGAAACAAGAAACAAGGCGTGGGACATGGGAACGCCTTTTGGAAATTTTGTTGTTCCGCCCGTATATAATATCTGTGCTGTTTTATTGGGGTCATCTTCGATAGGTGGAAGATTTGGTTTTTTATACTTGGATAAAAGCTTTTTCAATGAATATATATGCTCTCCAGATGCCACATTCCCCTTGGGTATTATATTATAGATCCTGCCAAAGGTCTGTTTCCATAAGGGAAGAAGATCTCCCATTCTAACATAAATGGTTTTCTTAATTCCTGTAGTTCCAAGAACCTTTTGAACATATCCAAAATTGGTATCTGCACAAATGATGACAGATACAGAACTATCATTGGCAATATAATCCAGGTCATGTGGGGTGTAGATAGGGGTAATGGGAACACACACGCACCCGATTCTCTGGATGGCTAAAAAACTAACCACCCACTGAATACTGTTTGGAATATAAATCATTATCTTATCACCGGATTTTACATCTAAATCCAATAATGCCGCTGCAAATTTTTCAGCCATTACCTTTAAGCCATGATAGGTGTATTCTGTTCCAAGGTAAATCACAGCCGTCTTTTCAGGATATTGATCGGCTATTGAATTAAACGCTGAGAATATATTATTTTCTTTTAAGGTTTTCATTGCTCAGACTCCAAAATATGCAGCTTTGATTTCAGGATTGTTCATCAATTCTTCACCCGTCCCGGAAAGAGACAGCATTCCGTTTTCCACGACATATCCCTTGTCAATCATTGGAAGAACAGGACGTGCAAATTGCTCGCTTAAAATGACGGTAATTCCGCTGGATTTATTCAGGGCTTTGATGGCATCCACCACACTTTTTTGCATGATCGGACTTAATCCCAAAAGGGGTTCATCTAAAAGCAACAACTCAGGCTGAACAATCAATGCCATACCAATTGCAAGCATTTGCTGTTCTCCGCCGCTTAAAAATCCGGCCTTTCTTTTTTTGAGATTGATTAAAGCCGGGAAGAGTTCAAAAACATATTGCATTGTCTTTTTAATTTCTTTTCGGGTTCTTAAATATCCTGCAATTTTCATGTTTTCCAAAACACTG
>JABIYQ010000532.1 GCA_018702715.1 Desulfobacula sp.
CATAGTTGCGTTTATGAGAAATAAACGCAACTATGCAAGCCTGACCCCACCCCCCACGCAACTATGCAAGCCTGACCCCAAGCCCCTACAGGAGAAACAATTTATGCCAAATCCAAAGGACTCAAGATTCTCCTCTCAAACCATCTGCAAGATCCTATTGGCTGCCAAATTGATTTCAAAGGATCAGGCTCTGGATCTTTTAAAAAAAGAAGCAGGTGTAAAGAATATCCTTTTTAAACAAAAGATCCAAAAAAAAGGGAATGCAGTATCACATCAAAAGCCTGCGGCACTAGTATCATTTATTGATGTTCTTTTGTATTTAAAAATCCAAAGGGCAGATCAGCCCTTAAAAAGATTAGATGAAGACAAAATTTATAAAACCTTGGCCGCAGCCTGGAAGGTTCCCTACAAAAAAATTGATCCCTTGAAACTTGAATTAAATCTTGTAACAGGTACGATATCTAAATCCTTTGCCAAAAAATATTTATTGCTGCCCCTTTTTATTGAGGAAGGTAAATTGATTGTTGCAACACCTGATCCATTTAATTTTGAGGCCATTAAAGATGTTGAAATGGTGTCAAAGCTTAAAGTAAAGCCAGTTGTCAGTGCAAAATCAGATATCAAAAAATTGATCAATGAATTATATGGATTCATGTATTCCATTTCTGCGGCCGAAGACCTGTTTTCAAAACAGGGGTTTGATATCGGCAATCTGGAACAATTTGTAAACTTGAAAACTCTGGATGATTCATCCTCAAACGAACAACATATTGTTAATGCAGTTAATCACCTTTTTTCCTATTCCTTTGACCAGAAAGCCAGTGATATCCATATTGAACCCAAACGGGATATCTGCCTTGTCCGCATGAGAATCGATGGAGTGTTAAATACGGTATATAAACTTCCCAAAAAACTTCATGCTGCCGTGGTCAGCAGGATTAAAACCATTTCCAGGCTGGATATGGCTGAAAAAAGAAGACCTCAGGACGGCCGGATTAAAATCCAGAAAGATACGACAGGGGTTGAAATAAGGGTCTCCACAATTCCCGTGGCATTTGGAGAGAAAGTGGTTTTGAGAATTATGGACCCGGATGTTGTTTTACAGGATCTTGAAAATTTAGGATTTTCTCAAGATGATTTTAAAAGATATAAACGACTGATTAACCGGCCATATGGCATTGTCCTTGTGACAGGACCGACAGGCTCGGGAAAGTCAACCACTTTGTATTCAAGCTTGAGAATGCTCTCTTCTCCCAAAGTGAATATCACGACCATTGAAGATCCCATTGAAATGATATACGAACAGTTTAATCAGATTGCCGTGCAGCCGGCTATTAATGTGACCTTTGGTTCTGTACTGAGGAATATACTTCGACAGGACCCGGATATTATAATGGTGGGTGAAATAAGGGATCTCCAAACAGCCCAGGCTTCAGTTCAGGCGGCATTAACTGGCCACCTTGTCCTTTCCACACTTCATACAAATGATGCAGTGTCAACCATTTTCAGACTCCTTGATCTGGGAATCCCACCCTATCTTATCCATTCATCTTTAAATGGAATTGTGGCACAGAGGCTTGTCAGAAAAATATGTCCTTATTGCGCCCAGGAATTTGAAATGTCTGTAAAAGAACTTGCAGGCCTTGGCCTTAAAATAAACACCCAGGGATTTATCAGGCTTAAGCATGGAAAGGGTTGTGTGGAGTGCAGAAATACCGGATATAAAGGACGGACCGGGATTTATGAAATTATGCCATATTCAGAATCTCTCAAAGAGCTTACCACACAAGGTGCAGGTTTGGAAAAGCTGAGGGAAAAGGCCGTGGCGGAAGGACTTGTTCTTTTAAGGCAGAACGGTATTAAAAAAATGTTACAGGGCCGAACGACCTACCAGGAAATCTTGAGACTGACCGGGGAATAGTTAGTCTTTTACCAAAACAATTAGCGATTTTCGTTCAAACACTAATTTACCATATCGTTTGGGTGAATAGCATATTTGGAAGACAAAATCATGACAGTTGACGCAATCTTTTCAGTGTGAAGCACAATTAATTTTCCGGATTCAAGGTTTCCAAGCGAAACAGATTTTTTCTTTTTTAAAGACCAATAGCTTTTATCTTTTATTTCGTTTTTTCTTAGAATCGAGTATATCTGACCGGGTTTAACGTCTGCACTGCCCGCATCAATAAAAGCGATCACAAAGTCATTTATCATAAGATTATTATCCACAGAACAGATAAGTCTTGCATCTAAGGGTGCAGGATTATTTTCAATCTTTAAAACCTTATCTCTTTTATAATATTCCATAATCATATCTCCTTTATTTACAGGTCTATAGGCATGACTTATGGATCCTATGACATAACTTTTTTTTATTTCAAGTATTTTAATTTGAGCTTTAATAAGGTGTTTTATTCCTTTAAACAGATTTTTATTGATTTGTTCTTCAACCTTGCTGGTTGTAAAAATGTGATATGTCCTGTCAATAATCAGTTTGTTTTTACCCGATGGCTTTATATAAACAATATCATTGGCAGACATCATAATATTATTGTCCCTTTCTTTTATGATCTCACCCAGAGATGACACTGCCTTTTTTTTTATAAAGCCAAGATGATCCATTTTGGAAAACGAAAACGAGGCTTTGATTTTGGCAGAGGGGCTTGTATTAGAATGTTCCGGGATTTTTGCGACAAGGGGAGTTAAAGTTGATTTTTTCTTTTTTAAAGACCAATAGCTTTTATCTTTTATTTCGTTTTTTCTTAGAATCGAGTATATCTGACCGGGTTTAACGTCTGCACTGCCCGCA
>JABIYQ010000533.1 GCA_018702715.1 Desulfobacula sp.
CACAGAACAGATAAGTCTTGCATCTAAGGGCGCAGGATTATTTTCAATAGTTAAAACTTTATCTCTTTTATAATATTCCATAATCATATCGCCTTTGTTTACAGGTCTATAGGCATGGCTTATGGATCCTATGACATAATTTGTTTTTATTTCAAGTATTTTAATTTGCGCTTTAATCAGGTGTTTTATCCCTTTAAACAGACTTTGGTTGATTTGTTCTTCAACCTTGCTGGTTGTAAAAATGTGATATGTCCTCCCAGCAATCAGTTTGTTTTTACCTGACGGCTTTATATAAACAATATCATTGGCAGACATCATAATATTATTGTCCCTTTCTTTTATGATCTCACCCAGAGATGACACTGCCTTTTTTTTTATAAATCCAAGATGATCCATTTTGGAAAACGAAAAAGAGGCTTCGATTTTGGCAGAGGGGCTTGTATTAGAAGTTTCCGGGATTTTTGCGACAGGGGGAGTTAAAGCTGATTTTCCCTTTAAAAAAATCTGTATTTTTTTGCCGGGATATATCCAATGGGGATTTTTAATATCCTTATTCATCTCCCATAGCCCTGGCCAGTCCCATTGGGATTGGTAGAATTTTTCAGATAAATTCCACAATGTGTCCCCTTTTTTTATAGTGTAATAAAATCCTGAATCTTCTCCAGGTATAAATTTGCTTTTTTCCTGTGCAAATCCTGTTGAACAAAAAGCAAGTCCCGAAAAAATGAACACAAAAAGGGCTGTCATTATTTTTTTACCTGACATAGTTTACTCCTGCTTGGCTTTTGTTTGTTCTTGATTTCTTGACTTTATTTAACCGCCTGTTCTATAAAAAGTCAAGAATTGTTGCGATTATAAAGGGATTGGATTGAAAATGAAAGATATTGCAAACCTGCTGTTTGAAGTAAGGATACTAAAAGATATCGTTAGATCCGGATATGCTTTTTTAGGATCTGGAAAAGAAAGTATTGCTGAGCACAGTTTTATGACCGCATTTATTTGTTTTGCCATGGCAAAAATAGACACAGATATTAATAGTGAAAAACTTGTGACAATGGCCCTGGTTCACGATATTGCCGAAGCAAGAACAGGGGATTTTAACTATGTGGAAAAAAAATATTCAACAACAGATGAAGCCAAAGCTGTCTCTCATTTAACAAACCACATTCCTTTTGGAGATGATATTAAAAATCTTATAGACGAATTTAATTTGAGTGAGACAAAAGAAGCAAAACTGGTAAAGGATGCAGATCAGATATCTTTTATTCTTGAATTAAAAAAACAGGCTGACATTGGCGCAAAAGGGCCTGAAAAATGGCTGCCTGTTATCCTTGAGCGACTTCAAACAGACACGGGCAGACAAATTGCCCAGAGTATCCTGGAAACCGGCTGGGATGAATGGTGGATGAACGATTATTCTGAATAACCAATTTTAGGTCTTAAGTCATTGCAAGCCTGATTTCACTCAAATCCGGCAACTCCGAAGGATGAGTGAATAATTTTACTATAGGACCTCAATTGTATGCCCGGGTAATTCTATATAAAAAAAGTATACGTTTAAAATATTTGTTTTGCGTTAATCCGTCCGTGGCATGGGTTGCGACTCATCCGATTGGCCTTCTTACAGGCTCTAAACTCCATTGCGCTAACCGCCAAAACTCGCTATCGCTCAAACATTTGGCGGTCTTAACGCTCCACTGCTTTAAGACCCTGTACAGAAGGCCAATCAACGATGATCTGCAACCCATGCCCCGGCCCCAACTCAATATATAATTTTGTTAACCCTCCAGTGCAGGTCTGCTTACCTTGTAGCGAAAGGATTGCCTGGGATTTTTTGCGTGTGACCTTCAGGTTATAAAAAGTCAAAAGGCCTGTAATGTTAAAATGGCGGACTGTTTGAGGACATACTTGCCCGCAGTTTCCGACGTTAAATGGAAGGTTTTTTGACTTTTAAAAAATCGTTCAGGTAATAGAGAGTGTAAGGTAAGCAGATCGGAACGGGTATTGATTGTATTTTTAATGTCAAATCATTACTCATGAATCAAATATCCGGGATGTTAAGTTTTGTGACGATTTATCCAGTTTTTCTTTTTCTTCAGCAACAATTTTTTGAAGATCTTTATGGGGAATATCCTTTTTCATGCCTGGACAGGAATTTGCCATGGCATTCCAGTTTTCCGGATGCTGGATAATGGTCTGGATGAATGGCCAGGCTTTACACATATATGGTTTTACAGGATGTATGGTGCATTGGTCGATTTTATCAAAGAAGATACAACTCCCATCTTTACCCAGTGTTAAAACATATCTGGAGCCTGATGGGTCACAATAATGATCATTAAATTTTTCAGGATCAAAGTTAATATATTTTGAGATATTGATGATATCCTTTTTAGTAACATATGTTCCACCAAACCCTTTGCAGCATTCCCCGCAAAGTTGGCATTCAAAAATATCAGCAGCGGTTTTATACTCAGGCATTAAATCTTTTTTCCATTGCTTTTTGCATGGTCAGCGGGTCAATATACTGCAAATCACCCCCCATGGGGATACCCGAGGCTATCCTTGTGAGTTTGACCTTTGTTGTTTTAAGTTTTTCGAGAATATAGGAGGCAGTGGCTTCTCCTTCAACATTGGTTTTGGTGGCAAGAATAATTTCTTTTATTGTTCCTAAACCAGCCCTTTTAAACAACTCCTGTATCCTTATGTCGTCCGGGCCAATGCCATCAATGGGAGAAAGTGCGCCTCCCAATATGTGGTAGGTCCCAAAAAAGGCATTTGATTTCTCTATGGCTGCCATATCTGCCGGATTTTCCACAACACATATACTTGTCTGGTCCCTTTGCGGATCAGTACATATCCGGCATTTATCATTATCACTCAGGGCAAAGCACACCGAACATATTTGAATGTTTTTTTTCAGTTCAATAATATTGCCTGCCAGGGTTACGGCTTCATGATTCGGGGCATGGAGAATGTGCAGTGCAAGCCGTTCTGCCGTATTTTTTCCAATACCAGGAAGCTTTGACAGGCTGTTAATAAGTTTTAGGATTGGTTTTGGATAATGGTTCATTTTTTGTATTTTTTGTATTTGTTTAGCCAGTTAAAAGAAGTAATCTTAAAGCCCTGTCTGATTGATATTTGCAGGAGGTTAAGCGTTTAGCATCGAACAAAAATATCCATCGGATAGGGCGGTTTCAAGAATAAGAGCTGAATAGTTACCATTTTTTTTACAGACCGGGAATATTAAGTCCCCCCGTGAGTTTACCCATTTCAGCAGACACCATTTCCTGGGATTTGTTTAATGCATCGTTTACGGCTGCTAAAACAAGATCCTGAAGCATTTCAACATCTTCGGGATCAATCACTTCTTTTTCAAAAACAATGGATTCGATCTTCTGGCCACCATTGGCAATTACCTTGACCATGCCGCCACCGGAAGAGGCTTCAACCGTCTTTTTTGCCAGTTCAGCCTGAGTTTTCATCATTTTTTTCTGAAGATTCTGGGCTTGCTTCATCATTGAGTTCATATTTTTCATAATCTAAGGTACTCCTGTATTAATAATTGATTATTTCACCATCAAACATTTTTTGGGCCTTAACAACAAAGGGGTGGTTAAAGACAGCTTGCATGGCTTTGGTTTTATTTTTTTTTTGGTCATATTCTGTCTTGGGACCTGTCTTACTCTTTTGGGGAACGAGCTTGATCACAAGGTGTTTCCCAAGAAATTTTTTGCACATATTCTGTAGTTCACTTCTTTTCTTTTCAAGCCTTTTTTTATCAAAGGATGAACCGTTTTTAAGCTCAACAATAATCTCATCCGGGCTGGTCTCGATTACCTTGCCTTTGGCAAAAAGGGTAAATATAAATGGATGTACGGGTTCTATTTTATTTAAAAATTCTTGCCAGGTATTGGGAGTGTTTTTTTTATGCTGTTTTGGTGATGGGGAAGAATCCGGCTTATATCCTTGTGCTGCCATTGATTCTTTCACAGCCTGCATCTCTTTTTTCTCATGTGAAGACGGGTTTGTAAAAGAGTCTTGTACAGGCTCAAATCCCTGCTGCCCGGTTAAAGGTTTTGTATCTGCCAGATTAGATTTTATTTGATTAGATCTTATTTGATTAGATCCAGTTTGGTTAGATCCTATTTGGTTCGATTCTGCCTGGTTTGAATCTATTTGCCTGGCAAGGATATCAAGTTTTGAAATGATGGTGTCAATCTGGGCGCCCGGGTTTATTTGAACCAGTCTTAAAAGGACCATTTCAATTGCGGTTCTGGTATGGGAAGAATATTTAATAATGGATTCTTCATCTAAAAGAATTTGCAAAATAGTGTTGATAAAGCCACTGGACAGTGACGAAACTAACTGAAATATCTTTTCTTTTTCAGAGTCTGTAATATTGACAAAAGGGCTTTTATCTCCGCAGAGTTTAATAACGTTCAGATTTCTAAAATGGACAATAATATTAGTATAAAATTTTTTTAGATCAATTCCTGCATCATTTACTTTTTCTATAATCTCAATGAGGCGAGCTCCATTATTTTCAAAGATTGCCCCTGATATGTCATGCATGACTTGTAAATCCTGAATGCCAAGACTGTCCAGCACACACCTCAGTTTGATTTCTTTGGTGCTTGCCGCAGATAAAACCCTGTCAAGAAGGCTTAAGGCATCTCTAATGGACCCGTCAGCTTCTTGGGCAATCAAATCAAGACTTTGTTTTTCAAGCATGAACCCTTCACTTTTGCAAAGATCATGCAAATGTCTTGAAATCATTTCCAGAGAAATTCTGCCAAGGTCATGGCGTTGACATCTTGAAAGTATGGTAGCCGGGATTTTGTGCACTTCTGTTGTCGCAAATATGAACATTACATGTTCAGGAGGTTCTTCAAGCGTTTTGAGCAGGGCATTAAATGCAGCAGTGGAAAGCATATGGACTTCATCAATAATATATATTTTATTATTAGCCGATGAAGGCATATAAGTGACGTTTTCCCTTAAATCCCTGATTTGATCTACACTGTTGTTGGATGCCCCATCGATTTCAAAAACATCTGTGCAATGCCCTTCAATTATGTCTAAACAAATTTTACATTTGTTGCAGGGAAGGGGGGTGGGCCCTTTTTTACAATTCATTGCCTTGGCTAAAATCCTTGCAATGGTTGTTTTCCCCGTACCTCTGGGTCCTGTGAAAAGAATGGCATGGGCAACCCTGTCATGCAGGATTGCATTGGAAAGAGTGGTGGTAACATGAGGCTGACCAACAACGTCATCAAATGTTTGGGGCCTGTATTTCAGTGCTAATACTTGATATGACATCTTGTTTTAATATGACCGCTTATGATCAGTGGCGGAGAGGGAGGGATTCGAACCCTCGGTACCCGGTTAGGATACACACGCTTTCCAGGCGTGCACCTTCAGCCGCTCGGTCACCTCTCCCCATTAAATAAATTCACCGCAAAGTAGTATTTTTTTGGTATTGTGTCAAGGTTTAAACAGGTTTAAAAACTGAATCATACTCTTTGGTAAACCTGTTGTCAAAATCATAGACGTAAAAGGGCGGAGCTGTGGTACAGGGTTTGCACAGGTTTCCTTTTATTGCCCTGAGAATGACAAGCTTGGCTTCTTCGTTTTTTTTTATATGGACAAATCTGATGAGATCAAGGGAAAATTTATACTTTTCCATGGTCGGCATCAATTCAGACAATCGTTGTGCAGGGAGAATAATATATAAGCGACCCTGTTCTTTGAGCAATCTGTTTGAACAATTTAAAAGCAGATCAATATCAAGGAAGATCTCATGGCGGGCAATAGCTTTTTGAGAATCCGGGTTAAGCCTGCCCGTTCCTTTTTTCTTATAGGGCGGGTTTGAAACAATGATATCTGCTTTCCCGTTTATGTCTAAGACATCTATGTTTTTAATATTTTTATGAATAATATGGATCGTTTTTTCCAGCATGTTGTTTATCACATTTTTTTTAGCAAACCTTACCAGTTCTTTTTGGATTTCAACCCCTGTGATCCTAAGACCGGGATATTTTGCCGCCAGAAGCAAAGGTATGACGCCACAACCACATCCAACATCAATGATCTTTTCAAAACCCATTGGTTTGATATGGGCAGCAAGGATAAAAGGGTCCATGGAAAAATGATAGCCCTTTTCAGGTTGGGAAATATTTATTTTTTTGCCAAATAAATGATCAGCTGAGAATTTTTCCAATTTTAAACCGGAGCTGTTTAACCAAAATATGGTCAAGTTTTTTGTTGATATTGAGAATCATTTCTTTTTCAAGGAATTTGAGCTGATGAATCCAGGCAGAGCTTGATACATTTACAATTAATATCCCATCCTTAAAAGAATTTGGTTTGGCATTCATGGCAATGGGTTTTCCAACAGCCTCATCCCATACATCCCAGATTCTTGTCATCTGGGTATCCATGGCAGGCCTGTACCTGCCAAGTGCTGACGCCAATATATCGCTGATGTGAATCAGGTTGCCGTTTTTATTCTTTTTGTCCAATGGAAAACACCTTAAAATAATGATAATCAGGCGCGGATGGGGTCAGGCTTGCATAGTTGCGTTATTTTCAATAACGCAACTATG
>JABIYQ010000241.1 GCA_018702715.1 Desulfobacula sp.
ACTCAAATCTTGCTAACGATCCTGCCCTGCCTTAAAAAACCTAAAAAGAATGAGCGAAGCGAATTAAATGCGTATTTTAAAGAAAATTACTACAAAAAAATAAATTTAATTTAGGCGACAACTTGCTTGACAAACACCGAAACACTGATAATGATTTATAGATCAAATTTTTTAATCGTTGCATGTCGGATAAAATCCCAAATTACATGATATCCAGATTTGCACAAATTACTGGTTAGCCCTGTAGAAAATTGAGATTTATACCCCGAGGCAGTGGAAAGAAAAATAACCGGGAAGAAAACTCAAAAAGAGATAATAAAATGGCAAAAAGAAAAAAGAGTAAAAAACAGATTGAACAATACGAGCATAAAGACAAAGACCGTGCAAATATTCCTCCTGTTGGCTTGGTAACACCTGCCAGTGACCCGGATACTGGGAAGAAGAAAACTTACGAGTATGACCCGCATCTTGACCCGCAATTGCAGTGGGCAGGAAAAGCCGAACATACCAGTTTTGAAGTGCCCACGGTGAGCCTACATGTGCATGAGCGTATTGATCCTAAGTCCATTATTGATACGGTAAAGAAGGAAAAAAAAGGGCCGGTTCAGATGTCGCTTTTTGATACCACGCGGGAAAAGCCCCTGCGGGAAGCCATTGATTTTTACAAACACAAAGAAGGCTGGTCTAACCGTTTGATTGCGGGGGATAGTCTACTGATAATGAATTCTCTGCTGGAAAAAGAGGGCCTGGCCGGCAAGGTGCAGATGGTCTATTTTGATCCGCCTTACGGAATTAAATACGGCAGTAATTTTCAGCCCTTTGTGAACAAACGGGATGTGAAAGACGGCAAAGATGAAGACCTGTCTGCAGAACCGGAAATGATTAAAGCGTTTCGGGATACCTGGGAGCTGGGGATTCACTCTTATTTGACTTATCTGCGTGACCGGCTGCTGTTGGTTCGTGAAATGCTGCATGAGAGCGGCAGTGTTTTTGTTCAGATTAGCGATGAGAATGTGCATCATGTGCGAGAGATTATGGATGAGGTGTTTGGGGTAAAAAATTTTGTAAGCTTGATTACATACAAAAAAACTACTGGCAATAGATCTATATTAATAGACAACGTTAATGATTATATTTTGTGGTACTCAAAGGAAAAATCAACTATAAAATATAGAAGACTCTATGAGCCTAAAAAGAGATTTGATAACAAAGACTCACTGTTTTACTTGGATAATGAAAACAATTCTAATTTCGAAAGAATCTCACTCAAAGAAGCAATTGAAAACAAATGTGTCGATAAACTTTTTTACACTGAAAGTTTGACTTCACAATCAAAAGGCGGAGAAGATTCGAATAAACCAATTCAAATTAACGGTAAAACTTTTAGTCCAGGAACATCATATTGGAGAACAACCCCAATTGGGTTTGAAAATTTAATAAAACAAAATATGCTATATACCGAAGGTAAAACTTTATTGAGAAAAGTTTTCTTGAATAATTTTGTTTATTCCCGAATACCAAACCTCTGGGATGACATTCTTGGTGCTAACGAATTGACATATGTTGTGCAAACTAACACAAAAGCTATTCTGCGGTGTCTTTTAATGACGACTAATCCTGGGGATTTAGTATTAGATATTACTTGTGGTAGTGGAACCACAGCAAGAGTCGCCGAACAATGGGGCCGTCGCTGGATCACCTGCGACACCTCCAGAGTAGCTCTTACGCTTGCCAAACAACGGCTGATGACCACAAATTTTGACTACTACAAACTGGCATATCCCAACGAAGGTATCAGCAGTGGTTTTGAGTACAAAACAGTGCCACATATTACGCTCAAAAGCATTGCCAACAACGAACCACCGGCAACAGAAACCCTGTATGACCAACCATTCAAAGACAGCAAGAAATCACGTATCACCGGTCCTTTTACCGTAGAAGCGGTTCCTGCCCCATACGCCAAAAGCTTTGATGAACTGGAGCAGGAAGACTGCGGCTCAGATACATCAATTGCCCGCACCGGTGAAACCCATCGCCAGAGTGAATGGCGGGATGAATTAATGAGAACCGGAGTCCGGGCCAAAGGCGGCAAAATAATTGAATTTAGCCGGGTTGAGCCATTGTCCGGCACAAAATTTATCCAGGCAGAAGCAGAAACCAAAGAAGATATCCCTAAAAAAGTGCTGGCAGTCTTCGGCCCGGAACATGCTCCATTGGAGCAAAGACAGGTAGAAGATGCCTGGCAGGAAGCCCGTGCCTTAAATCCGGATATGCTTTTGTTCTGCGCTTTCCAGTTTGATAATGAAGCTGCCAAGGATATTGATGAACTCACACCGGAAATTGCCGGAATGCAGTTACTCAAAGCACAGATGAACGCTGATATGCTCACCGATGACCTTCGTAAAAAACGAAGCAGTAACGAAAGTTTCTGGCTGGTTGGCCAACCCGATGTAAAAGTCCATAAACGCAAAGATGGTAAAATTCAAGTCGAGGTTATGGGCTTTGATTATTACAACCCCAAAAACGGAAATGTGGAAAGCGGTGGTAAAAATAACATTGCCATGTGGATGCTGGATATTGATTACAACAACCGTTCGCTCTTCCCTTCCCAGGTGTTTTTCCCCATGGCAGGTAACAAAGACGGCTGGAGTAAATTTGCTAAAAATCTGAAAGCCGAAATTGATGAAGAAAAGATTGAAGCGTTCAGAGGCACAATTTCGCTTGAATTTGAACCGGGTACAACAATCGCTGTCAAAATTATCGATGATCGCGGGATTGAATCCCTGCGGGTAATAAAGGTGGAGTAATGGCAGGCAGAGTTGAAAATATAAATAATGATATATTACGTCAATGCCGTGAGCAGATTGGCTTGAGTCTTCCTGTAGTTGCAAAAAAAGTGGCAAAAATTGCTGCTATAGAGCAGGGAGATCAAAAACCTACCTTTAAACAAATAGATACCCTGGCTGATCTATATAAAGTGCCGCGCTGGGTATTTATTTCAGATCACCTTCCTGAAAAATATCAGTTTGATAAGGCAATACCTGCCTTTCGCCAGCTTGCAGACAGCAACGCGGATGTTTTCAGCGAACATAAGGTTCGCAGCCTGACCGCGAGGGTTTCCCGTTTCCGTGAACTGATTTTAGAATTGCGCGAAGATATGGGAGAACCGGTGACTGCCTTTCACCCACCCGATTTGAAAAGAAATGCCACGCCGGATTTTGTGGCGCAACAGGTACGTGACTGGTTAGACTTAACAGAAGAGAGTTTTGAGTTTTCTAAATGGAAAGAAATGCTAGAAGAAAAAAACATTTTTATCTTTATGACCAGCAAGTATATGGGATGGTCTCATGTGGATAGGGCTCTGTTTCGGGGGCTGGCTATTTACCATCAGAAATTACCGATCATCATTATCAATGATTCAGATGCAAAAAAAGCTCAATCCTTCACCCTGTTTCATGAGTTAGGGCACCTGCTTAGAAAGGAAAGCGCGATTGATGACTGGAGCGCGTATCACCAGCGGGTTGAAAAATGGTGTGACGAGTTGTCCGGCAATGTGTTGATGCCTGCTGAACAGATTCTATCTGCTGTGGATAATATAGATGGTCTGGATGCTGTCAAGGATATTGCGAAATGTTTTAAGGTGAGTCCTTATGCTTGCCTGGTGCGGTTAAGGCAAATGATGATTATTGACCAAGGTGCCTATTTAGGTTTTGAGGCACAATTAAAGGCTGAATACAGAAAATTACAAAAGAAACTTAAAGAAAGCGATGGCGGGCCTGCCAGAAATCGTCCACAGGAAGTGCTTAAGCAATACGGACATATCTACGCGAATGCCCTTTTTCAGGCATATCACAACAAGGAGATTGGGTTACACAAACTTTGCCAGGCATTTGATTTAAAGCGAGCTTCGTATGCTTTAGAGATGGACAGGCAATTATGAGTGGTCAATATTGTCTTGATGCCAATATCTTTATCTCTGCCTGGAATAGCGGCTACACTATGAGGGTGTTTCCATCTTTATGGAAGCAACTTGCGCAATGCCGAAATGATCTTGTTTTAATCAAACCTGTCTTTGATGAGATCGACCCCATTTCATCAGCAGATAAAAAATTGCCAAAGAAGAAAAAAATAGAAAAATATCCTTTGCGAGTTTGGATGACAGAGAATTGTTTTGACGTAGAGTCGATTACCGATGAAATAAATGCTGTTTCTTTGGAGTTAGAGGAAGAATATGAAACAAATAATAATCCAAAAGGCGCTAATCAAAATGATATTACCTTGATTGCCTATGCAAAGGTAAAAGAGAAAACTGTTGTAACCTTTGAGGAAGAACAACCTCAAAAACCGGGAAAGAAAAAAAATTACAAGATTCCTCTGATTTGTAACGAACAAGGCGTTGAGTGTATCAAATTTGTAACAATGCTGGATCGTCTTGATATAAGGATATAGCGGATGGCGAAAAATATCGACAGACTCATTATCAACAGCCCTCATGAAGAACCAGGGCAGCACTGGTTTTACGACAGGGAAAACAGAGACTTCCATATTAAAGGCGGCAGAAGACCGGCCGGATATGTAATGGCAACAACGGATTCCAGAGGATTTGATGATCCGGGTATCTTTGTGGAAATTGAGCGGGTAAACAAAATCCGGACAAGGGTAAAAGCATGGCGAAAATCCGGTTATCCGGGTGTAACAGGTATTACCAAAAGACTGCTTGAACATTGGCAGGACCCGGAAGAGAGAAAAGACAGGCGGTTTTTCTTTTGCCAGTTGGAAGCTATTGAAACCTTAATCTGGTTAACTGAAGCCCCTGCGGATGAAAAAATCGGTATAGATATTAAGGGGGACGGCGGAGCCTTTGAGCGCTGGTGCAGTAAAATGGCTACCGGTTCAGGCAAGACCATTATTATGGCAATGATTATTGCCTGGAATTTTTTGAATAAAGTAACCAGCCCAACCAATACCCGTTACAGCAAAAACGTACTGGTTGTAGCCCCCGGATTAACGGTAAAAAGCAGGTTACAGGTATTGCAGCCGACTCATCCTGAAAACTATTATGAAGAGTTTAATATTGTTCCTGCTTCATTAATGGATAAACTCCGGCAGGGAAAAGTGCAGGTTCAAAACTGGCACACTCTGGCATGGGATACGCAGGAAAAACTCGATGCCAAGATCAAAAAAGGGCAACTGCGCTCGGTTGACAAAAGAAAACGGATAGAAATTAGCGGGGAAGCTTATGTGCGGAAGGTGTTGGGCGATATGGCAAATTCACGTAATATTCTTGTTATTAATGATGAAGCCCATCACGCGTGGCGAATGAACCCGGAAGCTGTCGGTAAATATAAACGAACCGGATCAGACAAAGACAGTGCGGAAGAAGCTACAATCTGGGTTGGTGGTCTGGATAGAATCCACAAGCAAAGAGGGGTTTTGCGCTGTTTTGACATGTCTGCAACACCATTTACACCATCCGGCAAAAAATCCGCAGAAGAGGCCTTGTTTACATGGATTGTTTCTGATTTTGGATTAAATGATGCTATTGAGTCGGGGCTGGTGAAAACACCACGAGTTGTCGTCCGGGATGACAGCATAGCGACAAAAGAACTCAAATCACGACTTTATCATATTTATGCAGATGATGAAGTAAAAGACGACATCAACCGCAAAGCTGATGCAACAGAGCCTTTGCCGGATTTATTGATAAACGCTTATTATCTTTTAGGTAAAGACTGGCAGGAAACCAAAAATGAATGGGGAAATGTCGGCCATAATGTGCCGCCGGCTATGATTACTGTAGCGAACAGAACAGAAACCTCGGCGCGAATCAAATATGCTTTTGACCACAACCAGATATTAATCCCGGAACTGTGTGATACAGATAAAACACTGCAAATAGACAGCAAGATATTAAAAAAAGCTGAATCAGAAACTGAATCTGTTGAAATTAAAATAGAAACAGATGTCGAAGGTGAAGAAATCACTCCAAAACTGACGAAAAAGCAGCAGGCTGAGCTGTTACGTCAAACAGTTGATACAGTGGGCAGGGAAGGAGAACTAGGCGAGCAGGTACAAAATGTAATTTCAGTCGGCATGTTGTCAGAGGGCTGGGATGCCAAGACAGTAACTCATATCATGGGCCTGCGCGCATTTTCCAGTCAGTTGCTTTGCGAGCAGGTTGTTGGTAGAGGGTTAAGACGAGTAAGTTATGATGTTGGTGATGATGGATTATTTGAGCCCGAATACGTAAATATTTTTGGTGTTCCGTTTACATTCCTGCCACATGAAGGCGGTGATGGTCCGCCTCCGCCTCCGCCCAAACCGAAAACAAAAATTGAACCAATAAAAGAAAAATCTAAGCATGAAATTACATGGCCAAACATATTGAGGATAGATCATGTATACAAACCAATTCTCAGTTTAAATTGGGATAATGTAAAGACATTAGAGATTGATCCATACGAATCGATTACCGAAGCGGTTTTAGCCGCAATTATCTCCGGCAAACCCAATCAGGCAGTTAAAGCGGCAATCGGACTTGAAAAAATAGCAGAAGACACAAGGGTACAGACAATCGTTTTCAGAATAGCCTCTACAATATACAATTCTGAAAAACGGCCGGATTGGAAAGGTAGCAAGGAAATATTTCTTGCGAAGGTTGTCATGCTTGTTGAGGAGTTTGTTCAGTCGGATAAGATCACGATTAAACATGATTTGTTTCATCAGGATGATTCAAAAAAGAAAATATTGATGATTCTTAATATGAATAAAATTATCCAACACATCTGGTCAGAAATACGGGCTGAAAATACTGAAAAATTAACACCGGTGTTTGATAAGGAAAATCCTATCAGATCAACATCCGGTGTAAGAACTTGGTATACCAGTAAACCATGCGAGTGGGTTGAAAAATCTCATATCAGCCATTGTGTTTATGACAGTGGATGGGAAGCTACAGAAGCGTATTTCCTTGAAAAATCAGGCCTGGTAAAATCTTTTGTAAAAAATGATCATTTGGGGTTTGCTATTCTATACAACCATAAAGGTGTAATACGAAAATATTATCCTGATTTTATTATCAGGCTTGCAAACGGAGAATTGATGATTCTTGAAACAAAAGGTAAAGACAGTCAGCAAAACCAAACCAAACGGGAATATTTAAATGAATGGGTAAAGGCAGTCAATGAGCAGGGCGGTTTCGGTAAATGGCATTGGGATGTATCCTTTGAGCCTTCTGATGTTGAAAGTAAAATTAAGAAATGTACTAATAATTAGTTGTCGATCTGCCCAGGTTCATATATAAAAACAGATTGGTGAGCAATGGAGAAAAGGGCTAACGAAATAATGGAGCAGATACCTAAAGCTGTGGCGCTTTGAAATGTTTTTTCATTTACAAATTTTATTAATTTTTTGAGCATTTGTACCCTTTAATCGGCACTGCTTATTATTGACGTTCAACTATTTCCTGCTAATCTTAATAAGATTCATTCTTTCAAATTCGGTGTTTGTCAAGCAAGTTGTCGCCTAAATTAAATTTATTTTTTTGTAGTAATTTTCTTTAAAATACGCATTTAATTCGCTTCGCTCATTCTTTTTAGGTTTTTTAAGGCAGGGCAGGATCGTTAGCAAGATTTGAGT